>JAJYOQ010000665.1 GCA_021796135.1 Bacteroidota bacterium | reverse complement strand
AAAAATATAATTATGATAAAAATAATGAAGTGCTTTTAACGATGCAGGATGGTTTGGATAGAACATTCAAAGAGGTAAGCAGCGACTACCCCGGCGGCATATTTTTGTACGTGCATCCCATAAAAACTGAAAACGGGAAAACATTAGGCGCCGTGCTTATTGAATATACGGCAATTATTAAAGAAGCCGAGGCAGATATAAATAAAGTCCGGCAAATTGTTTTATATGCTATACTGTTTCTCATTTTTGTCGCAATTGCTTTTGGCTTTGTTATATCTAAAATAATTACCGGAGCCATTTCAGATTTAGTTAACGCTGCCCGAAAATTTTCGCAAGGTAATTATTCGGTTAGAATTAAGACAGAGCGGAAAGATGAATTAGGTGAATTAGGAAAAGCCTTCAACCTTATGGCCGGGCAGAAACAAAAATCCGATGAACAAATTCTTTTGCTTAGTAACGCTATAAAAAGTGCTGATGAAATGATTTCAATTACGGATATTAACAATAAATTCCTTTTTGTAAACGATGCCTTTTGCAGAGGTTATGGATATACCCAAGAAGAGACTATTGGCAAATATATAGAGCTAATCCGGTCAGAGAAAAATGATGTTGAATTATTAAATCATATTCAACTATTGACATTAGACTACGGATGGCACGGCGAACTATGGAACAAGACAAAAAACGGCAATGATTTTTTAATTGAGCTGCACACATCGCCGGTTAAAAACGCAAAAGGAGAAAAAATTGCATTAGTAGGTATCGCAAATGATATAACAAAACGAAAGGAGGCGGAAGAGAGATTAAAAGAAAGCGAAAAAAAATTTCGTGAGTTTGCCGATTTTTTACCTCAACCGGTTTTCGAATATGATACTAAGGGTGTGTTTACATTTGCTAACCGTGCCAGCTTTGAAGCTACCGGTTATACACCGGATGACGTTGGAAAAGGACTTACTGTCTTTAATTTAATCGATCCGCAGCAGCAGCAAATTTTAATTGAAATGATGAAAAAACGATTCAACAGAATTACTTCCGGCGGAATAGAATATAATATAATTCGCAAAGACGGTTCTTCATTTCCTGCAATCACCTATTCTAGTCTCATTGAAATAAATGGAGAAATAAAAGGAGTAAGAGGAATCATTATTGATATTACAAGGCAGAGAAAATATGAAGCGACCTTAAGACAGAATGCTGCACAGCTAAAATTGCTTAATGATATCGGAAGCAAAATTGCAAGTTCGCTAGATATTGATGTAATAATGGATAGAGCAGTTAAGTTAGTTCATGAAAATTTTAATTATAATCATGTCTCGCTATTAACATACAACGTGGAGGAAGATTATTTAATTGTCAAATCAATTGCCGGCGCTTTTGTTAATTTGTTTGTGCGCGATAAGAAAATTTACTTGGAAAAGGGTATGATAATTTGGGCAGCTAGAACAGGCAATATTGCTATTGCTAATGATGTCAGCATCGATCCATATTATGTGAATGTTTATCCCGATATGATCAACACCCGTTCGGAATTATGCATTCCTCTAAAAATAGGAACTAAAGTATTTGGTATTTTTGATTTACAATGCCCCAAGCTAAACGCTTTTTCGGAAGAAGATATAAATGTGCTGACTACCCTCGCCGATCAAATCTCGCTCGCAATAAATAATTCCTTGTTGTATGAATCTATACAGCATGAACTTCGTGAAAAAATAAAGGCTGAAGAAGCCTTAAGAGAAAGCGAAGAAAAATATCGATTGGTATTTGACCACGTTCCGATCGGAATTGCACACTTTAATTCTACAGGAATAATTTCAGACTATAACGATGTTTTTTTAGAAATTTTAGGCGTAACCAAAGAAGACACCTTGACATTTAATATTACGCAATTACAGGATATAAAACTAAAAGATGCTTACAAACTTGCACTTTCCGGTATTATAGGAAAATATGAAGGTGATTATAAATCAATTGTATCCAAAAGAATAATTTCCTTAAAGGTATCATTCGCACCAATAGTGCATGAAGACGGGGAAATATATAGTGTCGTTGGAATTTTTGAGGATATATCTGAACGAAAACAAATCGAAAGATTTTTCTTTCATGATATATTAAATACCGCTGGTAATCTTAAAAACTGTTCTGAATTTATCAATGATGATTCATTAGAAAAAGAAGACAAGAATTATTTTACCAAACAACTCTTAACCATGTCGAATCAAATTATTGAAGAAATTATGTCACATAGAGTTATCCTATCTTCAGATAAGACAGAATTAAAATTAAATATTGTGGCTTTAAATACTTTGGAGTTCATAAAAAATATAATTAGCAATTTTAAGCAAATGGCCGATAAAGAAAACAAAAAGATTTCTATTAGCGACAAATTTGAAGATTTAGAAATTAATACTGATAGAACATTACTTAGTGTCATGTCAACTCTGTAAAGTCGGATAAAGACGCAATAATTTTATGCGAGCATCTTTCGTCGTAAATTGCCAATTAATTTTTGCGTTCCTATTATTTCGATGCTTCTGC
>JAJYOQ010000100.1 GCA_021796135.1 Bacteroidota bacterium | reverse complement strand
TTGATTGATATTTTATTTAATTAGCTAATAAAATTTTTCTGCCGAACTATTTTAATAATTCATATTTTATTTTTAGTTTTTCGCTCGAAATTCAATAAATTGTCCAAAAAATGATGAAATTAACATTATTATTGTTTTTATTAAGTTTTTAAAAGAGCATTATTATACTATTGTATTTACTAATATGTAAATATGTTTGTAAATATATTTATTTAGCACAATTTTGTCAAGCTATTTATTGCGAATTATGCAATTTATTTTTTAAAATTGTATTAAATGATTGATCTTAAAGACCTTGTAGGGGCAAAAATATTAACAAAACTGTGACTACCAACCAAAATCATGGAAGTATTCAAATAGCGGGATTAAGCGGAGGCAGCAGAGTCAACCTTGACTCATCCGCAAAGATTGAAAGTTTATCACTGCTTGAAGAGATACTTCAGAGCAAGGACAATCAAATTTTATTATTAAAAGAATTACTTAATAGGGAGAGAGGAAACAAGAAATTAACCGAGTTAATGGTGGGACGGCGGAAAGATTGAAGAAGACATTCATCAATAATCAGTTTGGGAACCCTGTTTTTTGTCCGTGGGCTCCTGAATGTTTTTCATTTCTCAATAAAAATAAATCACACAATCATCGTCATGGATGTCGATGAAGTAGTATTGGAATACATCCCTGACAACGCCAGCTGAATTAACATTGCAGTAGGAGTCGCCTTTATTACTTTTGGTTTACTATTGAAAAAAATATGAAGAAGGCTTGAACCCGACGACTATTTTATAAGTCTGCTTTGGTCACATTATTTTTGATTCAATGGGATAAGTATTAATAATGACCGGGAATACTGTTAAATCCTAAAATACTAGTAAAGTTTGAAATGCATTTGTACAATCTGCTTTTTTATCACTAAGCATAAGAACACTTTTTATTCTCACCGGAAATCAATTTTGCGAATAATTGGGTCTTTTCTAATTAGTTTTTCTCATCATCTATTAATGTTTGAATATTAACTGATGATCGTACTGATTTTATTACTTTTTGAATGTTACCGTTTTCATTTGTATATGGCAGCATTATTTCATCCGATATACTCACAATAATCTCATTCCTTATTTTAGCTGTGTCTTCAGTAATCCTTTTTATATTTTCCTGGAATGGGGTTATAATTAAAAGTCTGTTATCTTCAATTAAGCTATCAATTATAGGCTCCCGGCGCTTTTTTAATCCTCTTGCCAAAATCAATATTATAGGCTGTTTTCCCTTGATTAAAATATCGAAGACATCTTTTTCTATTTTTGAATGAAAACCTGATACTATGCAAACTCCTTTATCCCGTTGCTCAATAGCCCAATCATAGGTTTTGAGGATTATGCTAGCCGGCAATTTTCGCGAGCATAATAACCCTACTTTGTAATTATTTAGGAGTTCTATGTTCCCCAAATGATATAAAGGTCTTGACAATTCTCTTGACATATGCGATTTAATAACTTAATTTTGCTTAGTGTTTATAAGGGACTGGGAATGCCCGGTCGGTAAGGGGCTCTGATGAATTTCGGAGTCCTTTTACTTTTTATGGAAATATCTTCAAACAATCCCACCCGTTAATGTTTCCTAATATTTTTGGTTTTATTATTTCAAATGATTTGTTGACTTTTCCGGGATTTAAAATAAATCTTCCTATCGGATAACCACAAAGATCGGCAATTTGAGTGCCTATTATATTGTGTGATTTTGGAATAAATGTTAATATTAATTCATATTTTGCAAATTCATCTTTACTGATTTTCTCAGTTCCATTCTTTATTATTTCATAAAAACTTAACCGAAGCATATTATCTTCATTTTTACCACGCGATTCAGCTATCAAATGTGCCTTCACTTGTGAAAACTGTTTGAGAATAACCACAATTCTTTCCAAATTAAATTTCAAAGCGAGTTCATAAGGATTATATGGCTTAATATATGTTTTAACTAATTTTTCCTTTTTAATAACCGAAACAATTAGTTTGAAATTTAACTTGCCGATTAAATTAGAAATAGATTCTAGAAAAGGTTCCCTTTTATTTTTATTAAGAAGAAATTCAAATGGCGGTTGAGCCTTACGAATGTCCCTTGAATGCAATATAATTCCTTCATGACCGAAATTATTAATCTTCAGTGCGTAAACCATTGGAATAATTTCATTAATATAAACAGATTGCCGAACAAGAACAGTAGTTAAAATGAAAACCGGGAAGTCTTTATCAATGTTTTCTAATGAATGATCTCCTGTTTCATCAAGAAATATCAGTATGTTTTCTTTATTAGTTCCCTGCATTTATTATATGTCTTAATTTTATTGGGTAAGAAAATATTACTTTATATTTTCACCCACTGCATCTTTTCTTCTTTTATCGAGATTGGTTCTAATTCTACTTCATGCATTATAATTGAAGATAAATCTTTCCTTAAGTTCTAGTACCAAATATCATATTTTAATAATTACGGCTTATGTTCTTTTCAAGCATCTAGGAGACCTATATTTTAGATATTCGGAATATTATTGTTAATAAAAAATTAACCGATGATTTTAAGTATTTGATCTACAAATCTATGTTTGTACTGATTAGTGTTTCAAAATTAAAATCTCCGGATTTAATTAAAGAAAACACATAGTCTGACTTAGAATCATACTCATTGAGTATAGATTCAATAGATAAATTAGTAGATGAATTAGCAGCTGTATATATTATGTTGTTGAATAAAGTACTAAAATAATAAGTAAGATTTCCTTCAACTTGACGAATATTAAAACCAGTTGCAGCGCTATGCACTATTTTATTTCTAATTCTATAAATCCGTTGAATATTCCACACTATATTATCATAATGTTGCAAAAATCTTCGATTAAGATTATCTTGATTATTAAAAATTTCGGATAACTCGTTTAATCGAAATTTTAAATGATTATTAACAAGCTTTTCAGATAATTGTTTCACTTTATCTTTGTCTAATAAAACATTATAGATCGATTCTATATCGACCAGTCCATATTTCTTTTTGAAGAATTCTTCTAATATTATGGCTGGAACGTTCATTCTATTTAAGTTTGATGAAAAATCTATTAATAGCTTTTTGAAGAACTGGAGGGAATGAATTTTAGGTAAATAATAAAGAATCCTACTAATAATATTGGAATGAGTACCTGTTTTCAAAAGAAATTCTAATGCTACCCAACAAAGAACAAATCTGACTTCTATGTCGTCAGAATCCAAACTCATCCTAAAGTATTTAAATGAGTTTGATATCCTTTCAATAGAATATTCATCTAACTTAATATCTTTAAAGAATTTTAAGTAATCATCAAATCTTTTTTTCCTTCCAGATGAAATAAAGCCAATAGGTCTCTGATAAGAGTTTCTGCTTTGAAATTCTTTTGATGTAATATTTTCTACCAAAAAATAAGGCGATATATCAAATTCAGTTTTTCTAAATTCATAACGCATTAAATTTTGGATAATTTCAATTTTTTTAGTAGAATTTATTATAGCAGAGTAATGATCTAAACTCTCAATATTTTCTATCAATCCGTAAAACATTCCCGGCTGCGAAATAAATTGGTTTTCTACTTCCAAAGGCTTTTTATTCTGATAGCTTGAAAATATTTTAATATCAAATAAATTTTCATATCCTTGAAGTATTTTGTTACAGTTAAACTTGAAGTGTACATTATACTTTGTCTTTGAACCATTGATACTTTTAACAAACTCAATCCATTTAGAATTGAAATCTTTATTTTCTTCTTTAGCAAGAAATTGAATTTTGAGGAAATATAAATATTCAATGCTATAGCCTATTTGTATTAATTCTGTTGTCAATGAACGTGAAAGTAAATTAATATTATTAAGATTATTTTCGTCAATCGCTTTTTTAAGATTTTCTAAAATCAGACTTAAGTAATTATCATTAAGAAGCTTTTTTAGCACTTTTATTTTATATTCTAATAAGAGTAATTCTTCATCCTTTTTATTTGATTGTATGTTTTTTAATAAGTTTAGAACATATTTGGATTCATTCTTATAATAGTCAGTACAAATTTTATCAGAACCAATTAATTTTTCAGCTTCACGGCAAATAAATAAAATATTATTTAAACTAATATCATCTACAATACGGTCGTGTATTGCATGTTCAAGTTCCGTTAATATTAAGTTGGCATTCATTGTTCTAACCCGATAACTGTCTATAGTATCCATATTTAACAATTCACACCATATTGAAATGAAAAACTGTTGACCATCACTTATGGCATTAGCTTTTCTCAATTGATCTTGATTAATATTTTCCATTTATAATTGATTTTTAATTAAATATAAATTATTTTTACATGAGTTTAATATAACAAGGAGATAGAACAATGGCGCTCTTTAAGGGCTTTGATCCATTGCAATGTCTCCTTAAGTTTTTTAAACATGTTTATGCTTCTTCCACCAACTCTTTCCCCATACGGTATTTTATATCGTAGTTTATTATGAAGTCAAGTTCTTCTTCTGTAAAACCGTAATACTCTGCTAATTTAGAATCAATTTGATTAATTACTAATGGAATTTTATTATAATTAACATTAAATACCTTAATGCCATTGTTTAATTTAGAAGTTGTACAAATATCTTTCTTGTCCTTTAATATAATAGAGAATTTTGTAAATACATCCGAGGTTTCTTTAATCTTATTTGATATCGGGAAATCAAAAATGTTTCCTTTAGTTAAATGAAAACCATCTCCAGTAATACGCCAATACCAATAGAATAAATTACTATTTAATATTGATTCGGCCATAGATTGAAAAGCTTTATTATTAAATTTTAGTTTGACAATTCCTGAACGATTTAGATCGAACGGCACAGCTGATATAAAATAACGAGGAGTGGCACCCAAATTTAAAGTATAATTCCCATAATCAGAAGTCAAGGAATACAATTTTATTTTAGAAAATAGTTGAATCTTGTTATAAATATTAAAAGCTTTAATTGAACCTAAGGAAGGCCATAATGTATTGTTTTCAGAGTTATGAACTGAATATTCCAATATACTAAATAGACAATGCCTAAATTCCTTGTTCCATCTATAGAATTTTGTAAACGTTAAGTTTATTTGAGAGTCTCTTTTATATTTTTCATACAATAGGATACTTACTCTTTGACTAACAACTTTATTAGTATTTTTTGACTCTTCTTTACCAGATGATGAAAAAAGGCCATCGGGAATATTATCAAAAGAACTGACATAAATATTATTGCAATTTTTATATATAAAATTTCTAACTATTTCATAATCAGAAGAAAACTTAATATTCAACATTACTATAACACCATTATGACCAGACAATTTTGTAATAATTACACTTCTTTCCTGAACCAAGTTATATAAATTATTCGCAGATATTGTTTCATAATTTTTTAATTCATAATCTATTTTATTAAGTGATACATAGGGTGGATTACCGATAATTACATCAAAGCCACCAGATTCAATAATCTCATAAAATTCTGCAAACCAATGAAATGGCTTATATGAATTTAGCCATTCAGCAAATTCTTTTTTCTTTTTACGGAATTTGCCATAATCATTGCCTAAGTAATCATTAAGAGAATCATTAAGTTTTTTAAGACGTTTGAGTAATTCATCCTTAGCTTGTTTGAAATTAGAATGATTTGCTCTGTCATCAAGCTGTATTTCTTTATATCGTTTGAATGTTTTTGCAACAATGTCCATTTCTTCATAAATTTTTGGCTTGTCCACATCTAAGTTCAAACTCCAGGTAAGTCCATTCTCTAACTCTTCTTTTGTTGCAAATCCAATAAGTGTATTACCTGACCTAATATTAAAATCAATATCCGGCAATGGCTCAAGATGATTAAAGTCCTCTACCTCAGCGACAAGTTTAAGAAATAAACGAAGCTTTGCAATTTCCACTGCTTCATTCATTATATCAACACCATAAAGGTTATTGAGTATTATGGATTTGTATATATAATATTTTTCATTTGGATGGTTTTCTATTTCTTTAAGCATTTGTCTAAATTGGGAGAATTTTCTTCCACTGTTCTGATCATCCTCTTCAATAAACACTTTTATCCTATGTAATAAAGATTCATACAATGGCTCCAGTATATTTAATGCAGCAAACAGGAATGCCCCTGAACCGCATGTTGGATCTAGAATTGTAATCTTTTTTATAGCTTTGTAAAATGCATTTACGAAATCAGATCCCTCATATTGCTCTACAGCATCTTGCACAAATTGTCGAATATTAAGATTATAAGTTATAAAATCATTAATGTCTCTTATCTCGTCTTTTTCAATTTTATTCTTTATTTCAAAATATCTATTTCGCCTTTCTACTACCTCTCTCCAGATTTCAGTGGGCAATGCATATTCGGATGGAGCTTGCTTGTTCCATTCTTTTCTTCTCTCCAAAAGATTTGATTTTGTTGTATCTAGACCAATAGCAATTTCTTCCGGTAATTCCAATATTTCATTATTGCTGCCTTCTTTATAAACGCCATATCTAATTGAATCATATATATATTTATCAGGATTGTCCTTCAACATTTTCCAAATGGAACTTTCGTCCTTAAAAGCAATTGAACAATCTTTCTTTACTTCATCAAAAAGAAATGGAATAATGGTATTCTTGGAAATATATTCAGTTATATCTTCCTTTGTATAATATGCTCCCATCGAAGCGCGATCATTGATATACTTCTCAAAAATATAGCCAATGACATCTGGATTTATGTCTTTGCCGCTTGAAGCAACTCTAGTATCAAGATGCCAGTTATAATCGTCAAAAAAATTAAATATCTTATGAAAGGCGTTGTCGCTAATTTCAATATTTTTATACTTTGATTCAATTTGGTGCACGTCAAACAAACCGCCATTCAAATATGGAATCTTACCGATTTCCTTTATTAGCTTATCATCTCTTTCCGGTGCGCCTAATCCTTTATGGAATAGAACTAAAAGGAAATCCCTGTAAAAAGAATAGAACTTATCTTTACCTTTTTTCTTTTGTGTCTCTTTAAGTTTATCATTAAGGTAATTTATATTATCGTCAAGAAAACCCTTCTTTTGTATAAAATAAATGAACATCAACCGATTAAGCATTAAAGATGCATACCAATCGCGATCAACGATATTTTCAATTCCTTCAATGAATTTTAGAAATGCAGTATGCTGGTTTTTGAAATCCTGATAAAACTTCTTTGTTACCTTTTCGGCATTCGTGTTAAACTGTTCTCTGACATGAGATCTTACATCTGCAATTGTTATTTTTTCTTCATCATCAAGTGATATGAAAATTCCGCGTAACCTTTGAAATAATAGTTCAGGATGCTGTGTTTGAAAATATGGTGTTTCTCTAACTAACACCGGTTTATCAGCTTCTCTAATAACTAGCTGCCATATCTGCTGAAAATTATCTTTATCTGTATAGATAATTAAATGTTCAAAATATAATTTGGTTATTTTTAGGTCAATTTTTTTACGAGAATTATATAATGGGATTTTCCCGTTTGTTGAAGGAGAACAGATAAAAATTACAAATCCTCTTTTCTCAGCAACTGCGGTAAGATTATATTTTTCATTTTCGATTGCAATCTGTACTTCCGCCTCTGCATGATCCCAGCCAAGTTCGTTAAATAACTCTTTAAATTTGAATTTCTGAATTAATTCAGTAAAACGAGTTTTATCAAGGCTCATATTTTAATCCCATTGAGCATATAATTTTTGGCTCTTTATATTTTATTTCTTCTTCGTTTATTAAACAAAGTTTGTCATCATCGCGAAGCGAAATTGATAAGGCAGCAAGATCAGAATCATCAATGCCTGATTTAAGCTGACGGTTAAATGTCTCTTTAGCAACTTCTTTAAGAGGATATTTATAAATATCATCTATCGTTTTCTTTAATGTTTCATTCGCAAATAATGTATCCTTATTTTCTTCATAATACCTGCTTAATCGAGAATAGACCCTGAATCTGGCTCCTGTCTTTTTACCTAATTGCCCGCCTAACAATTTTTCAGATACTTTAACATACTCTAATCCATCAGCAACAAGTTTATGATGATTTACAAACTTTGGAATAGGTTTTGTAGATTCATTACATTCAATCTTTTTTAAGATTGCAAATTGTGACTGTGTAATAAGATTACCGTCTCTATCGACCATAACAAGAACGTCATTATCTTCAAATGTTTTTGCGTAAACAATTATACCTTCAGGATTTTTATCAGACTTAATTTCAGTCTTGGTCGAATATATTACTTCGGGTAAATCTGGAATTATCTTTGCTAGTTCAGGATTTTTATCTAGTGCATTTTTCCATATTTGAAAAGCGTAAGATGCAAGATCAACTTCTGTTTCGTCTTCATCATCAAGTATGCCTGATTTTTCATTATAAAGATCCTTTATATTAATAGGATCACCCTCAAAAAAGGTTTCATCTGAACCAACGACTTCTGCATTTTCTTTGATTCTTTGCGAAAGTCTATGTCTTAAACGAATAACATTTTCAACTCCGTCTTCCGGGAGAAAAGAGTAGCAAAGTATTTCATGAGAATCCTGTCCAATTCTATCTACTCTACCGGCGCGCTGAATCAATCTTATTATAGCCCAGGGCAAGTCATAATTTAAAACGATATGGCAATCTTGAAGATTTTGACCTTCACTAAGAACATCAGTAGTTATCAGAACTCTTATTTCTTTTTCGGTTCCTTTTATTTGAGAAACTTCATTACTAACCGGACTAAAACGATTTGCATATTCTGTTGGATCTTCAGAATCACCGGTTACAACTTCAAGTCTATCCAAGCCACGTTCATGAAGTTCTTTGTACAAATAATTAGCTGTATCAGCAAATTGCGTAAATATTAATATCTTCTCTTTAGAATGTTTCTTTGCACATACATCATAGAGTGCATTTAACTGTCTGTCTTCTTTGGGATTCCAATCCTTGCCTAGATTAAGAATTGAGATAAGTTTAATACTATCATTATTTAATGCATCTTTTAATTCGGGCTTAAAGAATTCTGCACGAATCCATTCGAACTTGCCTTTTTGTGAACCGGAAAATGAAAGATAAACTTCTTTTGCAAGATTATGATAGGCAGTGGCTTCAAAATAAATATTACCATTACCTTCATCATAATCTTTATCGTCTAAGAATTCATCAAGCAATGCAGCCTCTTGCCCGCCAATGGGAAGCGGTAAGTCATTTTCTAATGCATATTGATAAATATAATTTCTCAAAATATGCCTGCTAAGTGATAAAAGAAAGGAATAACCGCTGCTTTCAAGTCGTTTAAAGAGATTTGTTCTTGCAAAGCCCATTAATCGTTTACCTGCACGTGATAAATTTGCAATAACGTTTTCTTCTTGTTTGGTCGGATTTATAGGTAGGTTCTCGTAAATATAATTGCCAAGTCCATACCTTGGAAGATTTAATTGATTTAATGTTGCAACCACTTCTTGTGAATATAGTTTTGCGTATTGGTCTTTCCTGTCTTTAGGATTAAAATGATATTCAACTTTTTTAGGTAATCGATCCGGGAAATAAGATCTGCGACCATCACTAAAATGAAGATATTTTCGGTTCTTTTCAGAATCATGAATAGAATAATTATCCTTAATAAAGCTTCGTGTTCTGCGTACCATATATAAACGCATAAGTTCGCGCCAATCATCGGAATAATCGCTTTTTTCAAATGCTAATAAGGTTCGTTCGGAACATTGAAATCTAGAAGTAAACTCAACCTTTCCGCCAATTGCTTTAATGAAATTTTCCGGGGATATTCCGATATCCTGATTTTCATCAATAAATAATCTTAGCTGGTTTGATAGATCAGTATAAGTTTTATTATAAGGAGTAGCAGTTAAGAAAATAACTTTACTTGCATTTATCTGAATATACTCTTTAATAGCCCGATATCTCTTCCCGTCTCTATTTCTTAGATTATGGCTTTCATCAATAATAACTATTCTGTAACGTCTCATTTCAGGGAGTTCAGATTGTACTTGCGATATGGATAATACTTTTGCTCTTAACTGATATTTATGAACATATTTTTCCCACATTTTTGTAATGTTCTTGGGACAGATTATTAATGTTTCTAAATAAAAATCATCTTCAAATATTCGTGCAAGTGCACATCCAACTATAGTTTTTCCTAATCCGACAACATCACCAATTATTACACCATCTCTTCGATGAAGATGATGGGCAGCTATAAGTACAGCCTTTTGTTGAAATTCTAGAAGCTCATTCTCGAAAACTTTTGGAATCCTAAACTCAGATATGCCTGCTCTTGCTTCCCTTGACAAATGATAGGCAATTTTCAAATAAATATGGTAAGGGAGATATGGTTCCTCTGATGCCCATGAATGGTCAATTATATCGACAAGTTCACTCGAAATATCAATGCACCATCTATCATTCCATCTCTCTTCAAACCATTTACTAAGTTTTTGAGCAGCGTCCTGTTCAAGGACATCAACATTTAATTCTCCCTGTTTAGCTAATCCTGCAAGCGTAAGATTGCTGCTTCCGACATAACCTATGACTGGACTTATTTTATCATTTCTGAATAATAAATATAATTTTGCATGCAGTGTATGTCTGAGAAATAGTTTTACAACAACTTTCTTTGATTTGATTTGTTCTGATAATTTTCTAAGACCTCTTTCATCATCTTCGGTAGGAATGCCAATAATTAATTGTTCACGAAATTTTTGAGCTAATTCTTTTTTTAATTTGAGAGCTTCCTGATTATCAATCTTCCCTTCCTCATAGTTGGAGAAGTAATCCCTTAACACTTCTTCAGGATGTCTTTGCATACCCACTAATAAACGGCAAATGTTTCCATTATCGCCTGAAAATTTATCTATATTATTCGCAACTTCTTTCCAGCCGCGCAGATTAAAATACCCCACACAGAAATCTGCACGAGTAGATACATCTAGAGTATCTTTTAATCCTGTCGTAAGATAATTTTCAATATTATCAAAGATTTTAGGCATGACTAATTAATTCTTTCCCTTTGTTT
>JAJYOQ010000664.1:497-2543 GCA_021796135.1 Bacteroidota bacterium | reverse complement strand
ATTTAGTAACACATAAGGATGCACCCCAAAGGTCGTTCCGGAAGAATAAGCACCGCTTCTTTTTGCGGCAGTTTCAAATACATCAATCCATCGATTATTAAAAGCATTTTTTAGGCTGGTAAGATAATCATCGCCTAAAACTTTAAGAGATTGTATAACAATTTCCTTTGCGTCTTCATAAGAATATTTCTTCTCTGAATTAGAAGAGAAAATTGTAACATAAACATCATAAGGGTGGAGTTCATCTAAGTTCATCAATCTTTTTTTCAAGGACGCCCACCGATGAAGAGGGGTTAAATTATTATTTGCGGATTCGATCAGTTTATCATACACCGAAATTGGGATATTGTTTTTATCGAGTGAAGCTTCCCGCACCGACCGGTATTTTCTTGCTTTTGCATAAAAAATATTTGCTTTAAGGTTTCCGTTAAATAAAACGGAAAATGTATTTGCATAGTCTTTATAATTCAAAAGATAGTTCTTGAAGGCCCTCTCCCTATATTGCCGGTCATTTGAGTGCATCGCTGAAGAATAACGTGCGTGGGACAGCTCTAGCTCTTTTCCGTCCTCATTAATAACTTTAGGAAAGCGAAAATCTGCATTTGTTAAAATTGAATATGTATTGTAAGGTGTTAAAGAAATTTCTCCGGATAGCGCTAGCAATTCTTCTTTTTCTTTATCAAGGGTGTGAATTTTTGTCCTTATAAGGTCTTCAAACAAATGTTTATAGCTTTTTAATTCATCAAGGCTGTTTAGCATTTGCCAAATAGTATCTTCGGAGATCGATAATATTTCAGGTTTGATAAAAGAACTTGCTGTTGAAACCCTTGTTACTAAATTCATAACACGGTCGTCCATCGCTTGATATTTTGTATCTTTCATATCGCTATCTTTTGAAAGCGATGCATAAAGATGAAGCCTTTCCAGCATTATTCCTATGCTATCATCAAAGCGTAAACATTCCAATAATTCTTTTGCGCTGTAAGAAAGCTTGCCTTCAAACTTTTTATAATTGATAAGATTATTTTCAATCCATTTGAAATCTTCATCCCAAAGATTTTCATTGGTATAAATATGAGATAAGTCCCATTTATATTTTTCATCTATTTCTGAACGGGGTGGAAGAGCAGTAGCATTTGATTCTGCAAACATTTTGATTTTCAAAAATCTTTCAGTTTCCATTGCTATAAATTTCCTCTGGTTATAAAAGTGAATCTTTATAAATTAACAAGGTAATTTATAAAATAAAACTGAAAAGCGGTATGATTTTAAGAAAGATTTAATATCCGACTAAATGCTTAATTTGAAAAAGATTCAAAAAAAGAACTCGCTCACTTTAGAGTATACTTATTAATAAAATTTTATTTCTATTTTAGTCCTTGATACTATTCCATAATAAAATATTTCTGCATCAGACTTCTTGATTAATCTTTTATCAAGTTGTATTTCTTTATAATCGGAAAATAATGTTATCCAGTATCTTTCAACATTGATTTTCTTAATAGCATAAATTTTCCTCCTTTTGTAAATACCGCCGGGACCTACAAAAATCTTAATTTCATTATTATCAATAAATATGAAGAGGAGAAAAAATATTTAGAAAAAATAAAGAGAACAACCAAAGAAGAAGCACGAAAAGTAAAGAGAGCAGAGATAATATTATTAAGCGCATCAGGTTACTCGGATTTTAAGATAAAAAAGATGCTAAATGTACACAGAGCAACAGTAAAAAATTGTTTGGACAAATGTGTAAATAAGGGAGTAGAAGCAGCATTAAAAGATTTACCAAGAAAAGGAGCCTGCCGGCAGGTATTCAGTTTATCATGAAAATTACCAAAGGGAAATAGTGTTAAGAAAATTTTAATTCTTCTGAATTTATGGGAACATAAAAAATCTCATAAGGCTTTCTATAAATTTAGTTTTACAATTTGCTTTATAGTGTCCGTTAAAAGAAATTAATTCTTATTAACTTCTTGATTGCTTAGTCAGTTTGCTAAAGTTTCATTTGGATCTTTGGATTTAAGTTCCGCCTTGCAATTAGGGCAG
>JAJYOQ010000664.1:0-487 GCA_021796135.1 Bacteroidota bacterium | reverse complement strand
TTATTGGATACTTACAGTACTGACAATACATATTCTTTAAATCACACCCACAGTAGGGACAGTATGCGCTTGATTCGTTCAATTTACCATTGCATTCAGGACAATTATATGATTTCAATGGATTGGGTCTAACAATCAGATAAATTATTAGACCAAAAATAAATGATATTACAGTCAATAAAACCCAGATTCCTGGATTTTCGACCATGTGCTCTTTTGCATCCAGGTATACCCATGTCGGAAGGAGAAACCACAAAAAAATAATTGCGATTTGCAGTATTGGGGCGAATATAAAATTTACTGATTCCCAAAATTCACTCCCGCTATTTGCTAAATATTTTTTAACATTCACTTTATCATCCACCAAAAGATGAAGCTCTCCTATCAACTTTCCATTATAATCATATACATGATTTGAATAAATTGACGTTGTATTTTTGAAATATTGCCGATCCCCGAATCCATAATTTGGTTTTGAAATAACTGA
>JAJYOQ010000663.1 GCA_021796135.1 Bacteroidota bacterium | reverse complement strand
TGGCTTTGAAGTTTATCTTTTGAGACCTGGCAGAACTAAAGAAGCAATTTCTATTGCTTCAAGAGAAAATAGCGTAATTAAATATGAAGATAACCCGGAACGTTATAAAAAGCTTACGGATGAAAATTTTATTCTTGTGAGTATGGCTCAAGCAGCCTACATGCGTTATTCGGAACAATTTGCCTCCTTTGTCGATAAAGAAATGGCAAAAACAGTATCGGAGGAACCGCGAGGCGTTAAACAAGCAGGATTCTACGTTCTTGTCGGCGCTTCTATGCCCAGTGTGCTAATTGAGACAGGATTTTTATCTAACCCAAAGGATGCGCACTATCTTAACAGTAATACCGGCCAAACAAATATTGCCGAAGGGATTTTTGATGCAATTAAAAAATTCCGAGCAATGTACGAAGAGAATTTACAATCCGAATAAGAAAGTTGTTCATATTTAGACTCTTGACATTTATCACATAAATGCACCTTTTATCTCAAATCAATTCTACCGTGTTGACAAATTGGTAAAATTTCTCTTTATTTGGAAACTAAAAAAACACAATACGTTTCCATTGTGAATTTTTTATTAAAAAGCAGCTCAAGACTGCATTTTTTTTCAATCTATGGAAACTAAATAAACGGAAAACGTTTCTTATGAGAGGAAAATAGAATGTCCGAAGAAAAAGAAATCAAGGAAAGAATCTTTGATAAAGCAGAGCAAATGTTCTTTCAATATGGTTATGCAAAAGTTACCATGGAAGAAATTGCTTCAGGATTAGGAATAAGTAAAAAAACATTATATAAGTTTTTCCCAAGTAAAGAAAATATAATAAGAGAATTAACAAACAATAGAATTTGCAACAACGAAGAACAAATAAATCAAATTTGGGCTGAAGAAGGTATAGACTTTGTTGTGAAACTGAAAAAAATGATGGACTTTATTGGAAAACAATCTTCAAAAATAAAAGGACAGTTATCTGAGGATCTTCAAAAAAATATGCCGGATTTATGGAATGAAATTCACAACTCCCAAAAAATGAATGGACTTGAAAAAGCCTCTGAGCTTTTGGATAAAGGTGTAGAAAACGGAGTTTTTAGAAATGATATCGGAAAAGAAATTATTCTCCTAATGTTCTCAAATGCTGTACAGGGTATTATTAATCCCGAGACATTATCGCAACTGCCATACTCATCAAGTCAGGCTATTGAAACAATTTTTAAGGTTCTCTTCGAAGGAATTTTTACGGAAGAAGGAAGATCAAAATATATTTCATATAAAAATGATGGCCACGAAATTAAGGAGTAAAATATTAATGAGGCAAAAAATAAAAAAATTTATAATTACATTATTTGCAGGAATTCTAGTGTCTTCTTCTGCATTTGCGCAGCAAAAAGAAATAACATTGGAAGAAGGAATTCAAATTGGTTTGCAAAATAGTAAGACGCTTCATTCGTCAAAAATGAAAGTACTTTCTGCCGAAGCAAATTTAAGCGCAATAAATACTTTGCGGCTCCCTTCACTTTCCTTAAATGCTTCCTATACACATCTTAGCCCGGTTAATCCATTCGCAGTTGCAACACCTTTTGGTGTTTTTACTATTTCACCTTCGATCTTAGATAATTATAATCTTAAATTATCACTTCAACAGCCTCTGTTTACGGGCTTTAAATTATCAAGCAGTTCTAAAATAGCCGAGGATAACTCTCTTGCAGCAAAACAACAATACACACAAGATGAGCAAAATTTAATTCTGAATATTAAAAACGCATACTGGGGTTTATTCAGTGCTGAAAAACTAAAGAAAGCAGTGGACGATAATTTTTTACAAGTTAAAGCACATCTTGCGGACATCCAAAATTTCTTTAAACAGGGACTTTCAACAAAGAATGATGTCCTTAAAGTTGAAGTGCAACTCTCTGAAATTGAGCTTCAACAAATTGACGCCAAGAATTCAGTAAAAATAGCTGTAGTAAATCTTGATAACGTTATCGGACTTCCATTATCATCAGATTTACAGATTCCCCAAAACGTAAGTGTGAGTAATAATACCGAATATGATCTAACCCAATTAATAAAAGAAGCTATCCGAAATCGCCCTGATCTAAAAGCAATGGAATACCAAGTGGAAGCAAGTAAAACAGGCATCGCCTTAGCGCAATCAAACTGGTACCCGCAAATTTATTTGACTGGAAATTATTATTACTCTAAACCGAATCAAAGAATATTACCAAGCCGTAATCAGTTTGATGCTACATGGGATGTCGGAATAGGATTATCTTTTAATATCTGGAATTGGGGAGCAACTAAAGATCAAACAACACAAGCAGAAGCTCAGTATGAACAGTCGAACGATGGTCTTAAATCTATGAAGGATGCGATTACTCTTGAAGTAACACAAGATTATTACAACATGATTAAAGCAAAAGAAAAGATTTTGGTAGCAGAACAAACGGTTTCACAGGCGGAAGAAAATTATCGCGTTACCGACGATAAGTTTAAGCAAGGTTTAACATTAAATTCTGAGCTTCTTGATGCCGAAACTGCTTTACTT
>JAJYOQ010000662.1 GCA_021796135.1 Bacteroidota bacterium | reverse complement strand
TGCCTATAAACTTCTTGTAACGTTCGTCATTTGGATTAACAGCAACGCCGGTATCTCCAAGCATTGTTTCGGGACGTGTAGTGGCTACGGTAATATATTCTTCAGTATCGTCAACACGATATTTGAAATACCAAAGTTTTCCGTTAACGGTTTTATAATTTACCTCTTCATCGGAAATTGCAGATTTAGAAGCGGGGCACCAGTTAACCATCCTATAACCGCGATAAATTTTCCCTTCGTTGTATAGCTGAACAAAAGCTTCCAGGACTTTTTTATAATAATGATCATCCATTGTAAAGCGCTCTCGCTCCCAGTCGCAGCTAACGCCAAGTTTTTTCAGTTGCTGGATAATTATACCGCCGTATTTTCCTGTCCACTCCCAGCAATATTTTAAGAATTCATCTCTTCCTATTTCATCCTTATTGATTCCTAACTCTTTAAGGTAGGCGGTTACTTTTGTTTCGGTTGCGATAGATGCATGGTCCGTGCCCGGAACCCAACAGGCATTATATCCTTGCATTCTTTTCATTCTAATAAAAACGTCCTGAATGGTGTTGTTTAGAATATGACCCATAGTTAAAATGCCAGTAACATTAGGAGGAGGAATTACGACGGTGTATGGTTTCTTTGTCTCATCAACCTCAGAGTGAAATAAATTATTTTTCAGCCAATAGCTGTACCATTTGTCTTCAACAACGGAAGGATTATAAGCTTTAGGAATTTCATTTTCCGCGGGGGGGGAATTCAAAAATAGATTATCGGACATTATATTCTCATATTATTCTAAACTTAACTGTAAATATAATTAAAATCTCAAGCAGATGAGATAAGGTTGGAGATAATAGTAGAATTGGGAATTGAAATAATTACTAAAGGGTACTATAGCAATTTTTTTATTCGAAATTGCTTTTCAGTAACAGATACGATGCAGCCTTCTAAAAGCTCATTTATTATCTTTGGGAATAATTCATTTAATATTTTTGTGACTTTTTCCGGGATTGGTTTTTCTAGTCGAATAGATATTATACTTGGCTTTTTTAATCCATGCAAGATGATAAGATTAGAAAAATCTAAATCTTGAGTAACAATCACAGCATCCCTTTCGATAGATAGATTAATAATTTCTTCATCAGTTGAATTTGCCGGCAAGTAATCTGTTACTCTTTGAATATCATATCCAAAGCTTTTTAAGTGCGCAACCGTAGCAGGTGAAATATGAACATCAGCTATAAATTTTATAGCCATAATTAGCTCACCAAAGGCTGATGATATTCGCTTGCTAACCATGCAGCATATTCAATAACTTGCAGCAAATCTTCTTTTTCTAATTCAGGATAGGACTTTAAAATTTCCTCATTGGTCATTCCGGATGCAATTAATTTTAAGACGAAAGCAGCAGTAATTCTCATTCCGCGGATTGTCGCTTGCCCCGTGCAAATATTTGGATTTACGGTAATTCGTTCAAATGCTTTTACCATAATGTAAGCCTTTTATAATTTTTGATTTTAATATAACAAAAACCGTGATATTAATGAACTACCCTACCGTAATCGGCGGGGAATTTTCCTTGGAGAAACTTTCCAATTGCTATTTTATAATGTATAAATAGTTCGGAATTTTTACCTGTATACCGTGGTAAGGTCCATCAAGATCGCTGTATTGGTCGCCAACGGTACCTGCAATTTTGTATCCCCTATTTGCTAGTTCGGTTCTTTGAAGTGATTTATATTTTAACGCGGTTAAATCATATTCCGGTGGTTGCCGTACAATAAGGGTATCAAACTTAGTAAATCCATCGTTGATTATATTTTTATATGTTGCATTATACTCATCATTTTTTCTTCCGGTAAGGAAAATTATTTTGAATCCTCTCTTCACTAGCAAATCATAAAGTGATTTAGTTTGTTTGATGGCGGGTTCTTTAGCTTCTAAAATAAATTTATCCCATAGAGGCATTACATATCCGAAATCAAGTTCCTTTTCAAAATCATAGCTGGATAGAATTGTCTCGTCAACATCAAATATTACAACTGTGCTGTCGCCCGGCTGAATACTGTTAAATTTCGACTCTGCATGTTTAACAACATTGTCAAGTTCTGCATCATACTTACCGGAGTCGTAATAATTCATCACATCGTCTTTAGCAATTTCAAGATTAAGCGGTGCGCTTGAACAGCCTGTTAATAAAATCATAAAGCAAAAAGACAAAAAGGGAACTATGGTTTTTCTCATTACAAAATCCCTGAATAATAATTATTATATACCTTTGCTAATGTTATAAAAGGTATATCGAAAATCAAATGTCGGAGCAATTTAGCCTTAACCTAAAGGATAATTCCCCAAAGGAGATTCTTTCTGAAAAGATAGAAGATAATCGAGAGATCAGTATAAGATAAGGGTAATAGATGTGCATTCACAGTGTATTCAGAGTGTATTCAGAGTGCATTCAGAATGTTTAGAGGAATTGTTTTTGATTTGCTTTCCCTTATTTTGAATGATTTATAAGAATGGATATTACCGGCATAAATTTCTATTTCTTTCTT
>JAJYOQ010000661.1 GCA_021796135.1 Bacteroidota bacterium | reverse complement strand
TAATTATGGCTTTAGCCACATAAATAGCACAAATGGGGCTGAAGCCCGGTATTTATTGGAGTTCATTTCACCCCGACATAAATGTCGGGGCAATAAAAAGACATGTTAATGTTGTCATATTTTAAAACCATAATTAGAATATTTATTCATCACTTCTGAATTTTCACACAACCTCTAAATGCTGGGGTTACAGCATAAGCTAACTTGCGTAAGGTGAATTAATCATTTAGTTTTGATTTGTATTTCTTCATTGAGGGAAAGCTATCGTAAAGAAGTTTGTTCTGATGAAGTGAAATAATAATCTTCATAGAAACTTTTCAATAGTTTATGTAACTTTCCATTATAAGAAAGGAAGATATTATGAAACAAAGAATTAAGTTTGAGCTGCCGGGAAAGCTGAATAATGAATTGGAATTATTAATCGAGGAAGAAGGCATATCTAAAAACGAGCTTATAAAAAAGGCAATAGAAAATTATTTATTCGTTAGACGGTTTAGAGCTTTACGAAAGAAGCTGTCGCCAGGCGCAAAAGAACAAGGTTATAAAACAGATGATGACATATTTAAAGTAATTTCATGACTATTGTTCTTGATACGAACGTCCTCATAGCGGCATTCATCTCGCCTCAAGGAATTTGCCATGAAGTATTCGAAATGAGCATATACAATCATACCTTATTTACCTCAAATTTTATTCTTGGAGAACTCCGGAATAAACTAAAGATAAAATTTAATTACAGTGAAAAAGAAGTTGAAGAAGTTACAGATATTTAGGAATAACTCGTTTATTGTTTAATACAATTGTAGAAAATGAGGTTCGGATATTATAATTATCATATATTATTTTTGATTCTGAAAATAAAAAACGGATGGGGAAAAATTCTCCATCCGTTAACAAAATAGAAATAACTTATAAATTAGAACGGGTAATTACATCTCCTCAATTATTTTATTAAATGTTGAGCTGGGGCGCATAACCGCAGAAGTTTTTATTTCATCAAGTAAATAATAGCCTCCGAGGTCTACTGGATTTCCTTGTATAGAAATCATATCATTTATGATTTTCGCATCATATTTTTTCAGCTCTTCGAACATTTTGGAGAAACGTGATTTTAATTCAGAGTCTTTATTTTGTTCGGCTAATGCCTGAGCCCAGTATAAGGCAAGATAGAAGGAACCGCCTCTGTTATCAATCTCGCCTGCTTTGCGTGAAGGATAGCAGCCGTTTTCCAAGTATTTACCGATTGCAATATCCAGAGTTTCGGCTAAAAGTGCGGCTTTGGTATTTCCAGTTTTTTCAGCAATCATTTCGAACGAAGGGACAAGAGCACAATATTCGCCTAGTGAGTCCCACCTCAAATGGTTCTCTTTAATTAATTGCTGAACATGTTTAGGCGCCGAACCTCCAGCACCCGTTTCAAATAATCCCCCACCTTTTAATAATGGTATAATAGAAAGCATCCTTGCACTTGTTCCCAATTCAAGGATCGGGAATAAATCAGTTAAATAATCGCGAAGCACATTTCCGGTAACAGAAATTGTATCTAATCCTTTTCTAACTCTTTCCAGAGTATATTTCATTGCATCTACAGGATTAAGGATTTTAATTTCAAGTCCCTTGGTATCATATTCCGGCAAATACTTTTTAACTTTTGCCATAATCTCTCTATCGTGTGCTCTGTTCTCATCAAGCCAGAAAATTGCTGGGGTAGAAGAAACTTTAGCACGGTGTACCGCAAGCTTTACCCAATCTTTAATCGCTTCATCTTTAGCTTGACACACTCTGAAAATGTCTCCTGATTCAACTTGCTGCTCAAGTAAAGTATCACCGGAAGAACTTACAACTCGAATAATTCCCTCTCCTTTAGCCTCAAAGGTCTTATCATGCGAGCCGTATTCTTCAGCTTTCTGCGCCATCAACCCGACATTGGAAACTGCACCCATAGTTGCCGGATCGAACTGACCGTTAGCTTTGGCGTTCTCAATAATCTCTTCATAAATTGTAGCATAGCACCGGTCCGGGATCATTGCAATACAATCTTGAAGCTCATCTTTACGGTTCCACATCTTTCCGCCGTCCCTAACGACATTAGGCATTGAAGCATCAACAATTACATCATTAGGCACATGAAGATTAGTTTTACCTGTCCTAGAATCAACCATTGCAAGCTGCGGCTGGTATTCATAGACCTTATTAATATCGGCTTCAATTTCTTGTCTTTTTTCTTCAGGAAGTTTCTTTATTTTTTCCAGTACATCCATAAGACCGTTGTTTAAATTAGCACCGATTTCTTTAAGAACATTTTCATGTTTTTCGAGCGCATCTTTAAAGTAAACCCAAACTGCATGACCGAACATTATAGGGTCGGATATTTTCATCATCGTAGCTTTAAGATGCAGTGAAAGAAGCACATTATCTTTTTTTGCTTCCTTAATTTGTTCGGCGTAGAATTTTCTTAACTCCTTAACATTCATAATTGAAGCATCAATTATTTCACCGGGAAGAAGTTTAAGTTTTTCTTTTAACACAGTTACATTGCCTTTGG
>JAJYOQ010000099.1 GCA_021796135.1 Bacteroidota bacterium | reverse complement strand
ATGCATACACAGAACTAAAAGCGGGCGAAGAATATGTACCTGTTATGCCCCCTAATGTTAAAGTCCCGGAAGTTAGTTTTTATTCTGTCCTAACGGGACTTTTAATGGCGATACTTTTTTCCGCTGCCGCAGCCTATCTCGGATTAAAAATTGGACAAGTATTCGAAGCAGCTATTCCAATTGCAATAATTGCAGTTGGGCTGTCTACTGCCACGAAGAGAAAAAATGCACTTGGCGAAAATGTTATTATTCAGTCAATCGGCTCAACCTCAGGCGGTGTAGTAGCCGGTGCAATCTTTACTATACCTGCCTTATACATTTTGAATTTAAATACAGAATTCTACAAAATATTTTTAGCTTCATTGTTCGGCGGAGTTTTGGGAATTTTATTTTTAATTCCATTCAGAAAATATTTTGTTAAAGAGATGCACGGGCAATATCCATTCCCCGAAGCTACAGCAACTACCGAAGTTTTAGTTGCAGGTGAGAAAGGCGGCAATCAGGCTGTTGTATTAGTCGTTAGCGGTATAATCGGCGGCTTGTATGATTTTATTGTTGCCTCCACAGGTTGGTGGAATGAAGTTTTTACTTCGCGTGTTATTCCAATCGGTGAAAAAATTGCAGACAAATATAAAATGATTTTTAAGATGGATATCGGCGCAGCAGTTATGGGGCTGGGATATATTGTTGGACTTCGTTACGCTGCCATTATATGTGCCGGTTCTTTTGTTTCGTGGTATGTTCTTATTCCGTTAACTGCATACGTCGGTCAAAGCCTGACAGTGCCATTGGGCGCAAATGTTACTTTGCTTATTAAAGATATGTCCGCAGATCAAATATTCTCTAATTATGTACGCCACATCGGAATTGGCGGAATTGCTATGGCTGGTATCATTGGTATTATTCGCTCTTCAAAAATCATCGGCACAGCATTTTCCTTAGCGGCAAAGGAAATTATGGGCAAAAAAGATGCGGTTAAAGAAAAATTGAGAACTAACCGCGATATAGCGATGAAGGTAATAGCTATTTCCATTATTGCAACAGCTGTGGCAATTTTTATTTTTTTCTTACTTGGTGTTGTAGGTACATTTCTTTATGCTTTAGTTGGATTGCTGATAGTCTTAATAATTTCATTCCTGTTTACAACCGTTGCAGCCACAGCAACCGCAATAGTAGGAACAAATCCAGTATCAGGGATGACCTTGATGACTTTAATATTGTCATCCATAATTTTGGTTGCAATCGGATTAAAAGGGACCGGCGGCATGGTTGCGGCATTATTGATTGGCGGAGTTGTATGCACCGCATTATCAATGTCGGGAAGTTTTATTACCGACTTAAAAATCGGGTACTGGCTTGGATCTTCTCCTTACAAACAAGAAAGCTGGAAATTTTTAGGAACTTTGGTTTCAGCAGCAACAGTCGGATATGTAATTCTACTATTAAATAATATTTATGGATTTACCGGACCGAATGCTCTTGTAGCCCCACAAGCAAATGCAATGGCGGCTGTTATTAAACCTCTAATGCAAAGTCAACCGGCTCCATGGATATTATATGTTGCCGGTGCTTTGATGGCGTTACTTCTTACGATGATTGGCGTACCTGCTTTGGCTTTTGCTCTCGGCATGTACATCCCGCTTGAGCTAAATACTCCACTTTTAGTCGGCGGTTTGATTGCTTATTTTGTTTCGACAAGAAGTAAAGACGAGAAGATTAATAAATCCCGAGGAGAAAGAGGGACCTTAATTGCGTCAGGATTCATTGCCGGAGGCGCATTGATGGGAGTTGTAAGCGCTTTCCTTAGAAAATTCAACGTCAATATTGCCGTTAGTTCTGAATGGACAGACTCTCATTCCGGAGAGTTGCTGGGATTAATTATGTTTGCTATACTTTGTACTTATATGATTTGGGATGCTTTAAGAGGCAAACCGGAGAAATAATTTTTTATATTTAACTCATGTTACGCAGATAATTTCAAATATAAAGGAAGTGAAGCGCAAAACCTCCGAGGTTTAGGAAAACCTCGGAGGTTTCTCACTATGTAATAATAACCTTTTGCGTAAGGTAACTATTTAATACATATTTGCCGGAGGCGATTAGTTAATTAAAGTCTTGTCAAATTCTCATTGATTGAATTTTATTAAAAAATTAAAATAGAATTTTGTGTGTCCTTTGAGCAAGATTTTGATCCAACAGTAATTTCATGATGCTAAAATGATTGATTTCTTCTCTCTATCCGTAGCGTAGCTGAGGCACGCGAGGATATCATTTTTATTAAGTTCATTAAAATCTTTTAGCACATCTTCGACGGTCATACCAGAAGCCAAATACTCCAAAATATCATAGACGGTAATTCTTGTATCTCTGATACATGGCTTACCGCTTCTTTTGCCGGGATTTATAGTTATATAGTCCTCATAATCCATTTTGCTCAACTTTTTTTATTTAAATATACTTTTTACTTAAATAGCATTCAATGCAGAGATTAGCATTTTAATTTCTATTTGAAAATCTGATTCTATAAGTGTTGCTCATTTTTTGAAATGAGCCTCAAGTTTCAAAATATATTCTCTTAGGGCTAAACTATTTTTACTTTATTAACTCTTTCATCTTACCAAGCAGCTCACTTAAATCGACATCAAAGCGCTCACCAGATTTTCTAATCTTAACTTCAACTTTTTTGTCTTTAAGTTTTTTCTCACCAACAATTACCTGGAAAGGCATACCTAAAAGATCAGCGTCTTTGAATTTGAATCCTGCTTGTGCGTCTATCCTATCATCAAATAAAACAGTAATACCGTTTAAAGTTAAGTCATCATATATTTTTTCAGAAACCTCAACAACTTCCGGCTTCTTCATATTCAAACTGATAAGCTGTACCTGGAAAGGCGCAAGTGTATTATCCCAAATAATTCCGTTTTCATCATGATGCTGTTCTATATAACAAGCCATAACACGTTCAACCCCAATACCATAGCTTCCCATGATGATAGGATTTTCTTTACCGGATTCATCAAGAAAATTTGCGCCCATAGCAACAGAATATTTAGTACCAAGCTTAAATATATGTCCAAGTTCTATTGCGCTGAATACTTCCAAATTTTCAGCACAGTTCGGGCATCCTTCACCGGACTTAACAATTCTTAAATCAAAATACTCCGGATCTTTTAAGTCTCTCTTCAAATCTATTCCGCCGATATGGAAATCATTTTTGTTTGCTCCGCTATAAAGATTATTAGCCTCTTTCAAGCGGTCGTCAATAATAATTCTTCCCTTAAATCCAATGGGTCCGATAGAACCAGCATCGGCGCCGGTAATCTCTTTTAGCTCCTCTATATGAGCCGGGCGAATTTTTCCGCCCAAGACTTTTTCCAACTTAATTTCATTCACTTCATCGTTGCCGCACATTAAAATAAGAACCGGCTTATCATCATAAATATAAACTCTTGACTTAGCACATTCGGTTTCATCTATTTTTAAGAACTCACAAAGCTCATCAATGGATTTTATATTAGGAGTAGAAATTTCTTTTAACTCCAAAATGTTTTCATCCCGTTTCTTTGAGGGAATTTTTGATTGGGCAACTTCAACGTTAGCTGCATAGCCGCAATTCTCGCAATAAGCAACAGTATCTTCACCAGCATCAGACTTCACCATAAACTCTTCTGAGCCGGTTCCTCCCATTGCACCGCTTGATGCACCTACAACAAAGTATTTTAGATTGCAACGGTCGAAAATATTTCTATAAGCTTTATCGTGAAGCTCATAAGACTTATCCAATTCTTCCCAGGTTGCGTCGAACGAATATGAATCCTTCATTAAAAATTGCCTTCCACGGATAACACCGCTTCTTGGGCGAGCTTCATTTCTGAATTTAGTTTGAATCTGATACCAGATTTGGGGCAAATCTTTATAAGATTTTAACACATTCCTGGCATGGAAAGTCATTATCTCTTCGTGAGTAGGGGCTAAAATATATTCGCGATTTTTGATATGGAACATCGTATCGCCGAAGGCTTCAACTCGGTTTGTCTCTTCCCAAATTTCTCTTGGGTTTAATCCCGGCAAATGAAATTCTTGTCCGCCGATTGCATCCATCTCTTCTCTAATTATTTGAGAGATTTTTTTTATTACTTTATAACCGAGAGGAAGAAAAGAATAAATTCCCGCTGAAAGCATTCTTACCATACCAGCGCGCAGCATATAAACATGGCTGGCAACGACTGCATCATTAGGGACTTCTTTTAACGTAGGAACAAAAGATTTACTCAAGCGCATAAATTTTCCAGTATATATTATTAGTTCATTAATTTAATTGGGCAGAACGTTTTTTTGAATAACAAAGATAACTAAATGAAAAAAGCTTATCAAAACAAGGTAAATTTTACTTAAGGACACCACTAATAACTCCTTTGCCTAACAAAGTGACCGTTCTATTTTTGAATGTAACAATTTTTTATTGTTAAATTGATCCGGGTTCCATTTGCATTTTTCCGGGATACGGTTGGCATTTTGTTAGGATGGATTTGAGGTCGTTGGTTAAAAAGTCTAGTCCGTCTTTTAAGGAAAAGATTACGGGCATGCGGTGATGAATCGGTTTTATAAATTCGTTTGGGGTTGTGGTAATTAAAGAAGAAAATATGTTTTTATCTTTGCCTATATGGTAAAGGGCAGGAACAAAAAAGATTTCTTCATCCTGGAGAAATATTCTGTATGGGATTTTCTTTGTGCCTTCTTTTTTCCATTCGTAAAATGCGGACATGGGTATTATCAACCGGTTCTTGTCAAATAAGCTAAGCCAGAATTTCTTTTCTGTTATTGTTTCAATCCGACTATTGAATATAAGCGGCGATCCGGTACTGAATTTTATTCCCCAGTTTATCTGCGATAATTTATAGCTGTTCTCTTTATGGGTGATTGAAAGTATTTTATTGGTTGGGGCAATGTTGACTGATTTGAGGTTGTCGAGTTCAAGATCGATGTTTTGCTTTTTTAAGGCTCTAACTAAAGATTGAATTGATGGTTTTGTTTCGAAGCGCCCGCACATGTTAATAAGTTTAAGTTTAGGGTTAAGTTAAAGTTATAAAAACAATTTTGCAATTCATTCACTGCAATAGTATTGGGTCTAAGTACTTTTTTTATTTTTAATCACATAGGTTTAATGATTTCATATTGCAGAACAAAAAATATTTATTTATTCATTGACAAAACAAATTATAAAATTTAGATTAGAATTAGCTCTTTCGAAGGGTACATCCCTGCCCTTTGATGTTACAGAGTTAAGCCCGGTGTCACCCCCATCGCCGGGCTTTTTTATTTTAAATTGGAAATTTATTGCTTTGTGAAAAGAAATATTAAACAACGGCTAAAAATAATTTTTATTGACTTTAAATAATTCATTTCTTACGTTTTATAAGTTTTTATATTTATTAATTAGCTGCGGGGTTTTAAAGCTTTAATTTTTAGATTACTGATAATAGTGGGAACCCTTCCTATAGGCAGGCTGATTTAGAGGGGGGGTATCTATTTTTATAACTCACTTTTAAACTTTTTTAACCTCATAAATAGTTGAACAGCTTTAAGTAAATTTATTTCTCATAATGAATATTTTAAGAAAATTTCTCCCGGCTTATATCTCGTATTAAGCATAATTAATTAATAATATCTTTAATTAAAATTAGGAGGATTACTCTATGAAAAATTCTTTTCTCTTCATTTCCCTGCTCTTATTTCTTTCTCTTTTTCTTATAAGCTGCAGTAACTCTTCAAATCCGGTCAATAATCCAGCAACCATTTCTAACAACAATTCTTCTGTTACCCCTTTGTTAAAAGGTGGTTTCAATGAATTTGGTTACAATTATGGAGCAAGAATATTTAATGGTCCCGCTGATGGTGTCGACAAAATATTAGATGGCAAGGTTTGGGGTGACCCAACTTATGCCAATGACAATTTGGTTATGAAATGGACTGCGGATTGGGACCGCGGTATTGCCGAAGATTGGTCGAAACCACCATATCTTAGCGCATGGGAGGATAATGAATGGAATGGGAAAGTGCCTAATGGCAGCGGTCAAGTTTGGCATTATAAAATTATTTGGGTAGGTAGTGCCTTAGAAAATAGTCCTTATTGGCGCACAGGAGGCTACTCTGTTTGGGATCAATTTGAAGTTATCATGGACCAAGGGCAAGATCCAAGTATGGGTCCCGGCCATATATGGTTTGCACACGCTACACCAAATGGGTTTTAATATTTAAAAGTATTTTCACTAATAATTTTTATTTCAAACAACCGAAGAGACAAGAGTAATCTGATGTTCTTCGGTTGTTTTTATTTTTATTGTTGATCCTTCGCTTCGCTCAGGATGAGGGTTTATGAAGACGAAGAAATTAATTTTGATGAAATAAGATTTCATTTAAATTTTGAATTCTGTATTTAGAATTCCGAATGAAAGGCAATGAAATTGTTCTATAATATAAGAATCATAATAAAGGAGGACTACTGTGAAACAAATTTCTGTTATATTTTATGTTGTTTTTACTTTGGCATTTACAACGAAGTTATTTTCACAATCGGAGAAGGAAAACCAATTAGGCATAGGGATCAGTTTAGACCCGACAAGAATCGGGCATGTTAGTTATTATAATTACAATCCTGAATTTGGATTATTTAAAAGTACAGTAACTAATGCCACTCCCATTATGTTTTATCTCCCTATAAACGTGACCGAAAGATTCCGACTGGAACCATCTTTCGGACTATATACAATAAACAACGATAATACAACAACGTCAACTTACCCGGGTTCTTTCCCAACTACAAATTCGAGCAGTGCCTCTACAATTGCAGTCGGATTGCGCGGGGTCTTTCTTACTTCCTTATCCAATTCATTTGGACTCTACTTTGGACCAAGACTTGATTTTAGTTTTGTTTCAGAATCGAATGGATATACTCAGGTATATACTATTAATAATAACAACACCCTTGTAACTAATAACTCTGATATGAAAGAGACAGATATTAATATAGGAATTGTTTTAGGCGCAGAGTATTTTCCGATTTCACATTTTAGTGTAGGCGGAGAAGTTAGTTTTAACTATACAACATTTGGAAACCCAACCATAACTAACACTACATCGCCACCACAAACGCCGCCGGCTTACACTACTTCGACTGAAACGACTCAATATTCCTTTCATACGGATGCGCTATTTTTCATGCGCTGGTATTTTCTTTAGGTGATAAAATTATGAAGTATAAAAATTTATTATTTGCTTATTCATTCGAAATAATGTTTGGACTCATTACTTCATTATTGATAATTATTATTGGACCAAAGGCTATTGTTTTTTTAGCATTCTTTGCAATAAGACCTTTTATTTTAGAAAGTGAAAAGATATCTCTTCAAGATGAATATTGGTATCAATCATTTCGATTAGGAAAGTTTGCTTTAATTATTTTATCAATAATAATTATATGTTTTTATTTGATTAAGGAATTTTTACTTTCTAAAAATGTTCTAAATAATTATAAAGAAAGGATTATAATATTGATTCCTTTGTATCTTTTAGTACACGGTATATTAGGTTTAATAAGTCAGAATAAAAACTGATAATCCTAAAATTAGGAAGGCATAAATGAGAAAAATATTAATGAGTATAGCCTTGCTTCCGCTGTTATTTCTGAACAATGGTTGTAGTAAAAGGACAGACAATCCCGTGCACTGTATAGTACAACCGGATGGGCTCAAGTCAAAGATAATATAATTGTTAATGCCTTTGCGGTCAGCGGCACGACAATATTTGCAGGAATCGAGGGCGGTGTACTTAGTTCGAATGATAACGGGGTAAATTGGACTGCAAATAACAACGGATTACCATCCCATGCTACAGTGACAAGCATTGCTGTAAGCGGTACTAAAATCTTTATAGGAACAGAGGGGTAATGGAGTGTTCCATTCAACAAATACCGGCGCAAGCTGGAATGCTGTCAATACCGGATTAAAAGACACTTTGGTCTCGGCTCTTGCAATATGCGGTAAAAATATATTTGCAGGTAATTTACCACAAACGGAACCGACAATATATAGGGGGGCTTTGCTGCCAAGTGGTATTTGGCGTAATCTGTTGTAGTTTATATTTTGAGGGTACTTTTAACATTCAAAAAATTGGTAACCAATTGCAATTTTTTCAAGATAATTCTTTTGCGAAATGGAATCTAAATCTTGTTTTTAAGTAAACATTAATAAAATTGCATAACAAGCAACTACTTAAGTCGACAGCATTTTCGAATTCAGTATTATAGAAATTTTAGAGTTAGTCGTTTCGTTTATAATTTCTTGTTCAGGGTAGTCGTACTATGAAAGTTTTTTTTGTAATTATATAATTTATCAAAGTCGGCATTCTAGTTCTGGGCTGCCGGTTAACGGCAAATTCATTATATGCCTAATCTTTTTAAATGATAGATATTTTAAATAGAAATTATAATAATTTTCATTATTTAAACTTTGGTTATTACTATGAAATACATCAGTTTTTTAATACTTCCGGTTCTTTCTTTCATTATAGTTTCTTGCAATGAACCTGATCCAATGCCGCCAGTTACAGGCTATTCTATTGATAGAATCTACTCAATTAATTTAGACGGCAGTGGCCTTAAGTTAATAACTACCGGGAGTGATTTTTCTTTATTGCCGAACGGTAAAATAATTTATATAAATAATAGTAAACTATATTCTTGCAATTCAGATGGGACAGATGATGTGATTATTTCTCCAAATAGTTTCGATGTTTATAATTATATGTTTTATCTGAATAGTACAAAAATATTAATATATTCAAATGCTTCTTTCTATTCAATGAACCTTGATGGAAGCGGATTTAGTCAATTAAATTTTCCAAGTAATATTAAAATTAATAATTATATAACTTTATCTCCTGACGGACAGAAATTGGCATATGCAAATAGTTCAGGTCTTTATATAATAAACTCTGATGGCTCGAACCAAATCCAAATACAGGATAGTGCGAACACATTTTCTTTTCCTGATATTAACTTTACACCGGATGGCAATAATGTAGTTTATTTACAAGACTTTCGAAATGGGAATGCACAAGATTTAGGTCTGTACAATGTAAATAGTAAATACGATACATCCTTGTTTTATGGTACTAATGGGAATTGGGCAAGAACTTATTGTTTATCAAAATGGAATACATTACTTTTTTCAAATGGTAATGGAGTTAACTTAATGAATCTTAATAATTACAGCTATACTTTTCTGCATAGCGGTGGAGATGCACATTTTTCTAATGACAGCACAAAAATTACTTTTACGGATTTGAATAATTCAATTTATGTTATGGATTTAAAAGATTATTCCACAAAATACATGCTGGTTAATTTACCAAAGAATTATATTTCAAATCCTTTATTATCATTGGATGAGAATCATGTTTTCTTTCAAGCAGATACTTCATGGAGTGTGATTCAAAAAAAGAGTTCCAATAATAATATTGTATACTAATTGATGGATTTATAAATTTATTATCACCATCTTCTGTTTCGAGTGCGCCCTGATAATCAATGTATTCATATCCATTATATGTGGCAATTATATCAAAAAACAATCTTATGGTGCCTAACATTTCAACGCGGGTCGCATCTTCGATTAGGGCCTAAGTATTAGTTATGGTTCCTTGTTTGAAAATGGGATTTCTCCCCGCAAACGGGACAGGCACTCTTTTCAGTCGTCGAAATGACAGCGCTATACAGGGGATTTCTCACCGGCTCAAGCCGGATTCGAAATGACAACTTAGTTGGAGACGGAATTAGATAATTGAGCTGGGAAATGGGATTTCTCAGTCGATGACTCCTTCGAAATGACAACTGAGTCTGATGGGGATTTCTTCACGCATACGGGATGGGCACCGGCTGAACCTTGCCTGCCGGCAGGCAGGGCGGATTCGAAATGACACGTGGAATAGAAAGAAAACCCCGGAGTTATGATATCAAACAATGTAGAAGAATTATTACACCGCTCAAAATAGGATTTTAACTTTGTATACTTTATTTTATACATCAACCTCATGAAAGCGGATTAGATGTTAGAACAAAATTTATTTGCTTCAAAATTTGAAGTAATCAAAAGCCTTGAAGGTTTCGTAGATCAGAATCTTCCCGAATTATTGAAACCTGTTAACGAAAGCTGGCAGCCAAGCGATTTCCTTCCCAATATGCGCTCAGGCGAATGGTCGGATGAAATAAAACATTTTCGGGAAGCGGCAAAAGGATTATCCGATGATTTGTTAATTGTATTAATCGGCGATATGGTTACCGAAGAAGCTTTGCCGACATATCAGACCTGGTTAAACCGGCTTGAAGGTATAACAGACATTACCGGAAGCAGTGAAAATCCCTGGGCTAAATGGAGCCGTGGATGGACTTCCGAAGAAAACCGGCATGGCGATTTACTTAATAAATATCTCTACCTTACAGGTAGAGTCGATATGCGCGCCGTTGAGGTTACTATTCATCATTTGATTAATAACGGATTCGATCCAAAAACAGAAAACGATCCTTACCTTGGATTTATTTATACTTCATTCCAGGAAAGAGCTACTAAAATTTCTCACCGTAATGTTGCTACGCTTGCAAAGAAAGAAGGCGATGAGCATCTGCATAAAATATGCGGTGTAATTGCCGGCGACGAAGCACGTCATGAAAAAGCCTATCGCCTTTTTATGTCGAAGATTTTTGATGTCGATCCTGTCCAAGCAATTCTTTCTTTTTCCAAAATGATGAAAACCAAAATTATTATGCCTGCTCATTTGATGGATAGCGGCAGTGACAAAAACTTATTTGCAAACTTTTCTAAGGTGGCACAGAAGCTTGAAGTTTACACAGTAAAAGATTATTCGGAAATTATAAACAATCTTGTTAAAGGCTGGAATATTGAAAAATTGCATGGTCTATCCGGAATTGCAGCAAAGGCGCAGGATTATTTGTGCACGCTATCAGAAAGATACCTGGCTCTTGCAAACAGGTTTTCATTTGGCGGAACTAATGAAAAATTTAGCTGGATTTTTAATAGAGAAGTTAGTGTGTAAGGGTATG
>JAJYOQ010000660.1 GCA_021796135.1 Bacteroidota bacterium | reverse complement strand
GTGCGCAATGGATTTGGGTAATTTTGGTAGCTTTTATATGAATCCGGAATTTTATTCCCAGCAAGTGCAACCCCGAGGATATTATCTCCCACACCATCTAAAATAACTTTAGCTTGTGTTTCAAAAGAGTTTGTAATAAACAGAAGGGTATCTACGAACTCCCCAGCGGAATCCGGCGAGAATGTTATTGAAATTGTAGATGTATCTGCAGCTTTAATTGTATCCGGAAAATTAATTGTCGAATATGTATAATATTTAGTATTAGTACTTATTGAGTATATAGAAAGCGCATTAATAGAGGTATTAGAAACTTTAAGAGTTTCTGTTTGTTTCTGCATTACTTTGCATCTAAAAACAAGACTTTGATTTGAAAAGGATATACCGGGCGAAGGTGATGTGCCGTATATTTGCAGCCATGCCGAGCCGCCGTTTGTATATATTGCAATTGTATCTATAAAAAGTCCGATTGATGTCGGGTAAAATGTTATGTGTATCTTGGCGCTGTCATTACCCGAAATATTAAACGTCGTTAAAGTAGAAATCTTAAATATTTTATTTTTTTTATTTGTTAATGATAAAACATTTAATGTGTTTACTGATGTATTATATAAGGGAATATCAATACTCGATGAATCAGAAACAGAGGTTTGGGGTAGATTAATTATATCATTATTTACTTTTAGTAATGGCGCTGGCACATTACCTATTAATGGTATTTTTATTAAAGGTACTTTGGTGTTGTTTTGAATATATAATGTGTCAGCATACAAACGTGTAGTATCTGAGTTAAAAGTAAGGCTTACATAGAAATAATTATTTTGACTGCATGTATCCTTAACTGTGTTAACCGAAAAATATTTTGTTAAGGTATAAATTGAATCAATTATAAGCTGATTTAAAGAAGCATCTGTTATCTTTATAGAATCCTTATAAACCGTACCTAATTTTGAATTAAGAAACGAGATCTTGTCCTTATCCAATATAGCGACTGAATATGGTGAGTTACCGAAGAGCGGAATTGCTTTTAAACTTTGGAATGAATTGTTATGAACAAATAATGTATCTGTAAAATTCCCCAATGAATCCGGTGTAAAAGTTATATTAATGGTTAGAGATTTTTTAGATGCAATGCTGCCGTGACTAACATTTACTACAAACTCCTTGCTCTTAGTAAAAATACTATCTAATATTAAATCTGAATTTGAACTATCTGATATTATAATACTTTGTTCGGAGGAAACATTCAGGGACACATTGAGAAAACTTAAAGTTGATTTATTTGTCTCAACGGGAAGCGGATATTTCCAGACAATACCGGCATAGTTGCTTTCATAAATATTATTATTACTTACAGCAATACATTGAACAACTAAATTGGTTAAACTATCGTTAAATGAGGACCAACTTGTGCCCATATCAGTTGATAAAAATATTCCTCCATTCATGCTTCCTGTATAAAGACACGTGCCATCAGAAACTATGGAATTAATATTGTTATCAGTTAAACCGTTATTAACAGCGCTCCAGTTTGATCCGTTATTTGTTGAAACGCAAACTCCGCCGCCGCTGGTACCTGCAAATATTTTCCCCTCTTTTATTAAAAGAGAATTAACAGTATCGTTAGTTAGCCCATTCTTTTCTTGAGTCCAGTTTGAACCGCTGTCGGTGGAAAGATACACACCATATGTACTCAAAGTACCTGCGAATACATTTGTTCCGTCTGTGGCTAAAGAAATTACCTCAAATGGGGTTAAGCCATTATTTTGTCTAGCCCAGCTAATACCTGCATCTGTGGAAAGATATACGGCACCTTCTCCCCCGGCAAAAATATTGTTTCCTCGTATTGTCAATGACATAACACCGACATTATTCAATCCTAATTGCGTCCAATTTGCTCCATTATCTGTAGAGAGAAAGACACCGTTTCCGCCGGCATAAATATTATTTCCTCCTAATCCATTTGGGACAACCGTTAGACATTGGATAAAATTATTAAGCAGTCCGGATTGGCTCCAATTTGCCCCATTATCAGTTGAGACATAAACGCCGTTAACTGTCCCGGCAAAAATATAGTTGTCATAAGTTGCTAGAGAAGTGACCGTCACATTAGGTCCGCCCGTCTGTACCCACTGAGCATTAATTACACCCGCAAAAAAGAACATAATTACAAAAGCAATTATTAATTGAAATTTAAATTTCATAAATATCCCGAAATAAATAAGAATCATCTTTGAGGATTATTTTATATAAAAAGGTTGTATATAGATTGGCAGCCCCCGATAGAGTTCCCGCTCTATTCCCATATTTTATTAAATTAATCTTTAGAGCTCCGCAATTAATAAAAAAATAATCTAACTTTAAATAACTTACTTATGTTAGGACTAATAGTCAACCAATTTCTTTGTTGCTGACGAGTTCTAGGGAAATGCGCATTGGATCAAAAATAAGGTAACCGAAGCAGACTTGTAAAATAGTCGTTAGGTCATAATATAGGTAACCCAAAAATATGAAGGTTATCTATGAGCAATTTAGCAAAAAAAGAATATATTAT
>JAJYOQ010000659.1 GCA_021796135.1 Bacteroidota bacterium | reverse complement strand
CGATATTTTTTCTGACAGTTCCCGCATACTATTGATATCTTTTGTAAGTTGAAAAATATCAGAAGATTCTTTTCTTTTTTTATACTTATAAAAATACTTAAGTAGGGAAGCCTGATTTTTCACCTTGGCTTTAAGCATATTTAAACCAGTTGAAATAATGTCAAGATCATCCCTCCTTAATAATTGAAGCTTTCGAAGCTGGGACTTAGAAGAATAGATTGCATTAACTACCGCCATAGGCGCCCCAGCTGCAGGTGAAAATACAATTGGAATATCTTTTTCTGCCAGCTTTAACTGCAAGCTGACGGAGATATTCATTCCTATTCCCTGTAGGAAAACTAAGCCTAATTCCTCTATCTTATATTTAGCAATTTCCTTTTTTCTTTTCTTTACAACTAAATTGTCGCCTTCATTTGTAAGATAGCTGCCGTGCGTTAAAACGAATAATCTTCTGTTTAATTCAAATACCGAACTTCTAATGTCAAAATTTTTCTCATCTTCTTCTTTATCCTCTTCTTCAATTACCACAGAGAGTTTTTCATCATAAGTGTCTTTAATATGAGAAGCCGGAACGCAATTGTACACATTTTCTTTTGGATAGCCGTTTTCTACTTTAGCTGTCCTAAGGTTTTCTTCTTCGGAGCTTTCTAGATCATTGATATCTTGTGCGGCTAAAAATCTTTCACGGCACACCCAAGCAGGGTCATCTTTTATTTCTGAAGGGAGAATTGATTGTGCAAAATTTTCAATCTCACCATCCAGAATTTCTAATTGATTTTCTATTACCGCTTCTCCATCAAGTAAGAAATAATTTCTAAATCCGCGTACTGTTGCATTTATAGTTGTAAGTGATTTATTTTTTTGTTCCAAACTCGACTTTGCATCAGCCAGCTTCTTAATATGTGTTGTCAAAAGTTCGTAGACATTGTTTATCTTTTTTTCACGTATGCGGATGGTCTTCCTGTTAATGCTAAAACCGAGATAATCTATTCCTTCATCGACCGAAGCAATATTTGTCTTTGCCGGCTTAACTACTAGGTGCAAGGGCTCTGCTAGAAAATTTTCTAAAATGTTAAGTGCTTTCTCTGCATCTTCTTTATTTTTAGTTTGAATGATAATATCATCAGCATACCTTACAAAGCTGTATCCTAATTTTTCCAGATGCTTATCTAATGCATCCAAATATATGTTTGCCAATAAGGGGGACAAAGATTCTCCCTGTGGTACACCGGATATTGTGGGCAGCAACTCGTTAAACTCAAAGACTTCAACATATAACCAATGTCTGATTAGATTGATAAGATTTGTGTCGGAAATTTTCCTCTCTATAAAATCAATAAGAACATCATGGTCAATACTATCGAAACATTTTTTTATATCAGCAATTACTGCCCAACCATAGTCTGTTCTAATCCGGCTTCTTAATAGAGAAATTGCCTGATGCGCATTTCGCCGCGGTCTATATGCAAAGCTGTAATTGCTAAAATCCGGTTCAAAGAATGGTTCAATAAGCATTAGGCAAGCTGTTTGCACAACTCTGTCTCTTACACATGCTATGCCCAAATCTCTAAAGCCTCCTTCAGGCTTTTCGATATAAACTCTTCTTAATGGTCTGCATTTATACTTATTATTCTTTAATTCATATTCAAGTTCATCAAGCTCCTTATCGATGTTTTCACCAAATGCCTTAATTGTTATTTTATCAATTCCATGTGAATCCTTCTTCCCTTCCTTAACTTTGTACCAACCTTGTCTTAAAAATTCTTTATCACTTAATTTTTTATATAGCCCAATTATACCTTGCTTTTTAGAATTCAATAAATTTACCTGCGTGCTCATTTGCATAATAGAAGTATGCTTTTTATTGCGATAGGATATTGCCCGAAGTTGATGTGAGAGCCCTAATAATTCACCGGATGTATGTACGGAAGCTATAATAGCCTTACCCGTTTTATTTGATTTTAGCCAAACTTTCCCGGGTCCCAGGTTTTCTATCATATTCATCTCAAAATCATTCAGCCAATTTTTATGTTTGTCTTTATTAAGCGTTTCCACTTTACCAACTACCCAAATGTTTTCTGCTGCTTTAATCCAGTCTTCAGTAATTTTTTTGATCGGTACATCAGGCCTAAAATTATGTATGCTTATTTGCCGGATATTTTTGTATTGATTAGAAAAGTTTGCCGATGTTTCTTTTATCCAATTTGGAATTTCCGGGAAAGATTTTGGCGGAGGATAAAGATGTACGATAGTAAAATCCAGTTTGGAATCAGGATTTCTCCAGAAATAATTTTTAATTGAATTTTCAACTGCAATATCTATTATCCCGCTTATTAACTGATGCTCTATGTTTTCAAGATGTTCGGAAAATGCTTCTAACCATATAACTGTTTTATTAGAAAAATTGTATTCCAGATTTGCAGGATTTATTCCATCTGAGATTGTATAAACAGAAGGGAACTGCAATGACCAGGTAATCAGCTTTCGAAGTGCAGCAATTTCCTCCTCGTTTATGTTCATATCAATGTAGAGTCGTTTTATTTCAGGAATATTAAACATACGAAGTAAAGT
>JAJYOQ010000658.1 GCA_021796135.1 Bacteroidota bacterium | reverse complement strand
AAGCAAATGTGAACGTAAACCTGTGAACATTACTAAAGACTTTATATGCAGTAAATGAATAATCAAAAGCGAATTTATATCCTGCAAAATCGTGTTTGATGCCAAGACCGGCACTTATGCCTTCAACATCGGTAGGGGAAATATATCCTACTCTCAAAGAAATTAATTTCATAAATGTATATTCCCCACCTATACTAAGCTGTTCCGGATAATCTCTTGGATGGCTAGCATCAACAGAAACAAGAAAAGAATGCATGTTTTGATCTATGTTAGGAATTAAATCAAACACATTCATTGAAATGCCCATTTTGAAAATCAATGGGAGTTGGAAACTTTCAGTCTTATACCTTACTTCTCTGGAAAAGTTTTTCACATCCATTCCAAAAGCAAGACTTTTAAAACCTGTCTTATAAATTATACCGAAGTCAAAGGCAAGAACGTTTGTTTTATTTTCTTCTGTTAAATAATTGCCTGTTGAACCAACATCGACGACGCTAGTTCCTAAGGATTGAGCGACATACTTAACGATACCTCCAACGGCAAATTTTTCAGAAAGAGCTTTAGCATAGCCAATACCAAAAGCCATAGCAGTAGGGCTAAAAGTGCCTACGTCAACAAAGCCCTGTGTATTATCAGCGCGAATAGTTCCTTGAAATTGACCATAGTCTACACTCTCGAAACTCAATCCAATAATGCCATAATCACCGTTAGATGGGGCAAATGAAGCGCTAGCGTAATTATAATTTATATCCGCAATAAAATTTACGCGTCCTAACGAGATACTAGTAAAGTTATCAAGCCTCGCCATACCGGCAGGGTTATAAAACATAGACGCCGCGCCGTCTTCCAGGGAAGTGGTAGAACTTGATAAGCCGCTTCCTCTTGCATCCAAGGACAAGCTTAAAAATTTCATCCCGGTTTGAGCCAGCTTTTGCTGTTGACCAAACGAGAAAGAAGCCGACATTAAGATAATAAAGCAAATAAAAGTTGCCTGTTTAATATTTTTTTCCATTAAAATTCTCTTCATTGTATACTGTTATCTAATAATTACGAACTTTACAATTTTTCTTTCACCAGTTATAGTATTATCTACAACGGCGATATAAATTCCGCTTACCACAATCTGATTAGAAGAAGTAACTGAATCCCAATAAGCATCGCCGCTTCCGTCTGTATGATTTATAGTATAAATAAGTTCGCCAATTTCAGTGTAAATACGTATTGTACATTGTCCTGGAATATTGAAGAAAGCCAAGCGGTTAGCTTGCTGATCGCCGAAGCCCAGCGATTTATCCGCTGAAATATTATATGGATTTGGTACCACTCTAATATCGCTCATAACTGAATCGGCGGGACGTTTAAGATTAGCGGGATTATAAGTTTGTGTATAATATTCACTGCTCTCAAGTCCGTTATTCCCAACCGAAGTTATATAATAATAATAAGAAAGCCCTCTAATTGGAGTAACATCGTCAAAACTTCTATCGTTTGGTCCGGCTTGATAAATGAGATGATATGTGCTGTCATATTGCCCGGACGCTCTATAAATATTAAAACCTTTAAGGTTAGGATCGCTTGCCGAATAAACATCCCATGAAAGGCTTATTTTATTCCCTCCTGAAGTCACATTAAAAAGCTTTGGAGGTTTGGGTGGTTCCGGTATAGCATAATTGCTATTATAGTTTGCAATGGCTCTATCAAAAGTTTGGAATAATGAATCTTTCCCGGTAAGGACAGAATCATTTTTAGCTTTTGCCGAGATAATGCCATTCTTGTATTCAATTCCAATTCTTGTAGCAGCATCACGGCTAAGTCCAGCCACTCCTTCAGCCATTACGATGTGTACACTCTCGCCTGGTTTAAGTGTATATGGTCCATAACCGTTTCCAAATGACCAACCGCCGGTAGTACCAAGAGAAGGATCTCCTGTCGGGACATCAAATTTACCATCCGGCTGTACTTTGTCAGCATGGCGGGGTGATTCATGTCCGCTTGACATAATAGCGTATTCTGCTGCCATTTTACTGGGGTTGAATGCATCATTATTGGATTCGTTTGGATCATCAGACCCGATATAATTTGTAGTAGAAGGTTCACCAATATCATCTGTAGAATCTTCTGCTGATTTATCAGCATGAACAGTTACAACTCCGTAAAATTGAATAGCGGAAAGACGACCAACCGTATCAGACTTCGAAATTGTAGTTGTAGAAGTGGAATAAAACCATAAGGGACCGCCAATATTATCATATTGAGTAAACGGAGCATATTTACCATGCCATGAATATTGCGCTCTAAACCTTTGGTTAGGGGGATCATTATAAAGAGCAATATTTTGTGCCCCGTCTCCTCGAGCATCATTCATCGTGTTAAATCCCCACTGAGTAGCATTTCCGATTTCTGATGAAGATTCACGATTCATTGAATTTCTATATTGCAAATAGACATAAACCCCGGTTAATGTATTATTAGGAAGTTCTATTTTTGAATCTCCGTTTGTATTTCCGGTGTTAGTAAAAGTGTAATCATAAATCATATAATTATCATTTAGCTGCTGGCTGAACTGAAGAATTTTTCGGGTCATGG
>JAJYOQ010000657.1 GCA_021796135.1 Bacteroidota bacterium | reverse complement strand
AGACTTATTGAGTCAGAGTTAGACAAAGTGATTACCCAAACAACTAAACTATTAACCGGCGAGGAAAGGGCTAAACTAAGGCAAAATAACCGAAATGAAATTGTTAAAGATGACAGCCAGATTAAAAAGACATCGCCTGCGGTATACAATCTTGAGCGAGAAATAATTAGACTATTGTTTGAAGGGAATAAAGATATAATCGAATTTGTTGCGGCTCACATTCCCTCACATGAATTTTCTATAGAAATTCATTCAAAAATTGCAGAAATTGTTTATGAAGCTTGCTTAGCTAATGAAGAAATTATAATCGCTGCCTTATTAGAAAAATTTGATGATGACAAGGTACAGTCATATATTATTGAATTAACTTTTGATAAATATCGAACCAGTAAAAAATGGGATGAAATACATCCCGGCGCCTCGCAAGAGATAATTCTTGAAAAATATGCCAAGGATATAATTAGGAAGTTTAAAGTCAGCCAGATCGATTATAAAATTTCAAATAACAGAAAAGAAATAGAACAAACTTCAAATGAAGAGGAAAGATTTGATTTAATGAAAGTGAACAGGGATCTTGAGAAAGAAAAATCATTAATTATTAATGATTTAAATTGAGTTTAATTTTAATATCATTAACTTTATTCTTATAGATTTTTTTATTTTAAATAAAATTAAAAGTAAATGTTTCTATGTATAGACAAGCTAAGACAGGTAAATTATTAATTGAAATATTACCTAATAAATGCGATTTCTGCGGATGTTGTGTTGGTGTTTGCCCTGAGGATGCAATTGAATTAAAAGAAGCCGAGATATATATTATTGATGAGCGGTGTACAAATTGCTCAAAGTGTATTTGGAGCTGCCCAATTGAAGTAATTAAATTTAACAAAGAAGGAGTACTGTCTAAAAGTTTAGCTTAAATATAAGTTATCAATTAAGCTGCATTTTTAAGATTATTAATGAAATCTGATTATGATATAATTGTTGTAGGGGCAGGGCCGGCTGGCTCTATGGCTGCTCGTTTTGCAGCCGAAAAAGGAGTATCCGTTTTAATGCTCGAAAAAGACAGAGATGTAGGATATCCCGTGCGCTGCGGAGAAGCAGTCAGTAAAGCCGGAGTGTCAGAATTTATTGAGCCGGATGAAAAATGGATTTCTTCTCACATAAATAATTTTGCTTTAATATCGCCTGACGGTACCGAAGCAACAATCGAATTTGGCGATGCAGGATATGTGCTTGAGAGAAGGATTTTTGATTATGAGTTAGCAAAAACTGCGGCTAAAGCAGGAGCTGAGATATTAACCAGAGCTTATGTGAATGGATTATTATTTGAGAACGGAGTAGTATCCGGAGTAAAATATGAGTATCGAGGTGAACAGAAGCAATTATCTGCTAAAATTGTAATTGCCGCTGACGGAGTTGAGTCACGTGTCGGAAGATGGGCAGGGTTAAGAACTTTTACAGATTTTCGAGAAATGGAATGTTGCGTTCAAATTACGGCATCAAATATAAATGTAGAAAAAAATACCCTATATTTTTATTTTGGTCAAAATGTTGCTCCCGGCGGATATTTTTGGATTTTCCCTAAATCGAATAATGCAGCAAATATCGGATTAGGTGTAAGCGGAATGGTTGGCAAGAAAAAATCTGCTTTATCATTTTTAAATAATTTTATGTCGAATAATTTTCCGGACTCCCCAATTCTTACTTCTATTGCAGGCGGCGTCCCTAGTTCAATAACTTTAGAAAAAATTTCCGGACCCGGAATTATGCTAGTAGGCGATGCTGCCAGACAAGTCAATCCATTAAGCGGCGGCGGTATTGCAAGCGGAATGATAGGCGGAAGTATCGCCGGTAGAATTGCAGGAGAAGCTATACTTAGAAATAACTTAAATCATATTTTATCTTATGATAAGGAATGGCACAACCGGCTTGGTAAACGACATGAAATATTTGAAAGAATTAAAAACGGTATCTATAACTTTAGCGACGACAAATTTAATAAAATTGCCCAATCTTTTAATAGCATCCCTAAAGATAAAAGAACTTTAGGAAGATTATTTACTACTGCATTATTGAATCAGCCTTCGCTTCTTGTTGATATTGCAAAAGTATTTATAATATAAAGTAATTACTTTCTTATGCCCAAAAAATCACAGGATAAAAATATTCTTGATAATATTGAAAGCTTTATTCGTTTTGCAAATGGAATGGATGATTTTTCTATTTGGGTTTCAAATGAAAAAGGTGCAATTACGTATTCAGACAGCATTAATAAAATTACGGGATACACATCTAAAGAGATCAATCGATTACCGGATAAAATATACAGTATCATTTTTGAAGACGATGTCGTAAATGTTAAAAATTCTTTAGCAAATTTCTTGCATGATAAATCACGCAATGTTCTTCAATTAAAATATAGAATAGTTAGAAAAGACAATTCCGTATCCTGGGTTAAGGAAAGCATAACAAAAGAAGGCAATACATTTAGGAATAAACATTCAATCAAGGGAGTGATGGTAAATATTTCCGAATTACAGGAGGAAATATTTTCGCAAAAGAAGTTGGTCAACGTCATAAAGATTCCTGC
>JAJYOQ010000656.1 GCA_021796135.1 Bacteroidota bacterium | reverse complement strand
TTCGATAGCATCATCCAAAGAAATAAAGACAAATTGTTCATGTACAAACACAAAACAAAATAAGCAGCGTGAGACGATTGATTTGAGTAATTATAAAACACCTTTACTTACAGAAAATCATCTTGTATCACTTGATCCTGCAATAGTTGAAATTGTTGTTCCCAAAGGAACGATCATTAGCCCTGGAGCTAAAGATATTATAAAAAAACACAAACTTATACTTAGTAATAATTAATAAACAAATAGAAGGAGTTAAATATGTCGCGAGTAGCATTAGGATTTGTAGAAACACGCGGAAATACCGGAGCTATACAAGCTATCGATGCAATGCTCAAAACAGCAAATGTCGAACTTGTTAAGCGTGTTGAGATTGGCGGAGCGTATGTAACAGCAATAGTTAGTGGTGAAGTTGGGGCGGTTCGTTCATCGATTGAAGCTGGTGCCGATGCAGCTGCAAAAGTTGGCGAATTGGTTAGCACCAATATCATTCCCTCGGCGCACGAAGAAGTATTTGAATTAATTGGAATTGAAAAATAGGAGAAATGAAAATGACAGATGCATTAGGAATAATCGAAACAGTTGGATATACAGCTGCTGTTCAAGCAGCGGATGCTGCAGTAAAATCTGCTAACGTAAAATTAGGCAAGTTGATTAAGGTTGGCGGCGGGAGAGTGAGTATAATTTTAAGAGGCGATGTTGCAGCTGTAAAAGCAGCAGTCGAAGCCGGCACTCAAGCTGCCCGGAACGTTGGCAATGTTGTATCGGAGCTGGTAATCCCACGACCATCAGAAAAGTTGGTTCCGAAATTTCCGATTGATCTATTGAAACCAGAAAAGAAAACTGCGAAATAATTAAAAGAGGAAAAACGTGAATATTAATGAAGATCAATTAAAGGATTTGGTCCAGAATATAGTTCGACAGGTAGTTGCGCAAAATCAAATTGATACTAATTCTTTGGGGCAGGTAGACAAAGGTGATTGGGGTGTATTTGATGATATGAATGATGCTATTGAAGCTGCGCACGAAGCATTCCAATTGTTTAAAGAGCGTAGTAAACAATGCCGTAAAACTATAACCGACTCTGTTAGGCAAATGGCATTGGATCATAAAGAAGAATTTGCTCAGATGACAGTTGAAGAAACTAAGATGGGGCGAGTGGAGCATAAGATTTCAAAATTTGTTAATGCGGCAAAAAATAGCCCGGGCGTTGAGTATCTTAATCCTCAAGCATGGTCAGGTAAGAATGGACTTGCGTTAGATGAATATTCTCCATTCGGTGTGATTGGTAATATTACTCCCAGTACTCATCCCGGTCCTACGATGATAAATAATATAATCATTCAACTTGCAGGAGGAAACACAATAGCATTTAATCCACATCCCTCTGCAAAAAAATTAAATGCAAAAGTAATTCAACTTGCAAATCAATATATGGTAAAGGCAGGAGCTCCTAAAAACCTTGTAACTTGTGTTGCTGAACCAACTCTTGAAACAGCCAAAATATTATTCGGTCATGATAAAATAGAGCTATTATCAGTTACCGGCGGACCTTTTATGGTGGATATGGCTATGACTTATCCTAAAAAAGTTATTGCGGCTGGCCCGGGCAACCCACCAGTACTTGTGGATGAAACGGCAGATATAACTTTAGCGGCAACCGAAATTACCCAAAGTGCAAGTTATGATAATAACGTTCTTTGTATTGCAGAGAAAGAGATTTTTGTAGTTGAATCTGTATTTGATGCTTTCATGAGTGAAATGGAAAAAGCAGGAAATGTTCGATTAACCAGTAGCCAAATGGATCAGTTAGCAAACAAAGCTTTGCAGCTTTCCGGTAAACATTGGCTTATCGGACGTGATTATGTAGGTCGTAATGCTAATGTATTAGCTAAAGCAATTGGCATAGAGCTATCGGAGAAAGTACCGCTTTTATTTGGCGAAACAGATCGTAATCATCCATGGGTTGTAGCTGAACAAATGACGTCATGTATTCCAGTTGTTAAGGTAAAAGATTTTGAAGATGGGTTGCAAGCATCATTAAAGGCAGAACACCGGTTTAAACATACAGCAAGTATCTTTACCAGAGACATAGTGCGGGCTACAAGATTTACAAGAGAATTAAATTGTGATGTGCACACAATAAATGGCGGAACTTTACGCGGAGATGGCGGAGATTTGGGAGAGGGATACTTTTCTCATACAATAGCAACGCCAACCGGAGAAGGAATTTGTACACCTTTGGATTTCGTTCGTAAGCGTCGAATAATGACTCACGGTGCTCTAAGATTTGTTTAATAATTATTTTTTAAAATTGTATATAGGAGAAATAAAATGGCAGTAAAGAATGCGATTGGTATACTTGAGACAAAGGGATTTGCGCCGCTAATTCAAGGTGCAGATACAGCTATGAAAGCAGCAAACGTTGAATTAGTTGAATGGCGCCAGGTTGGAAGCGGCTATGTTTCATTTGTAGTTGAAGGAGACGTAGCGGCGGTTCGTTCTGCAATAGAGTCCGCTGCTGATGCTGCTTCTAAAATAGGCGAAGTAGTATCACAGTTAATCATTCCTCGTCCGGTTGATGATTTAGATAAGAC
>JAJYOQ010000655.1 GCA_021796135.1 Bacteroidota bacterium | reverse complement strand
GTCGAGTACGATAAAAATAATAAGCGTCCCCGTAATCAGGTTTTAATTTAATTGCCTTTTCTAGGTTGCCTAAAACTTTATCGGGATAGCTGCTGTTATACCCAACTAATGGTACTGAATCGTAAGCAAGATAATGCATGAAAACACCGAGATAGTAATAAATCTCAGGATCATTCGGACTTTCTGTTTTTGCCTTTTCCAACAACTCAATTGCTTTTGTATAGTTCCCTTGTCCAGCTACTTTTATTGCATCTTCTTTAAGGTTTGTAGTTTGGCCATAAAGCGGAAGTAATAAAGTTGACAATATAAAAAAGATAAATAATTTATTTTCCATATTCATTACCCTCTGATTTTGTAATTAGTTAAACCTAATTTATTCTTTAATTAGTCCGGTAGTCGTAAACATTTCATTAGCTGACTTACCGGCATTATTACTTATTCTAGATAAGGATTTTATGAAATCATTGTAAGACAAAAACTTCCCTTGGAAATGGTCATATAATTTTTCAAGGAATTCTTGCCATTTTTTTTGCCCGCATATCTCAGAGATTTTATTCATAACATAAGTGCCCTTTATGTATGTTACCCTTGATCCTCCTGTTTCAATCAATGGTTTATCATACTTTGTCCCTTCATAATCGGATTTATATTCGTCAACCATTCCTTTGATTTCCTTTTCCATGTATACTTTGCCTGAATCGCTTGCAGTGAATGTTAGACGGGAATATTCTGCTAGTGGTTCAAACATACACCATGACCTTAGATCACCCTGTTTTGCAAATATTCCGGAACCGAACCATTGATGAGCAATTTCATGCGGCGGCCAATCATATAGATTTTTCTTATAATAATCCAGAAATATAGATCCCATCATAATAAATGACGGTTGAGAATTAACATATTTCATATTCGGAACTTCAATAAATGTTAGACTTTTATATCTGTATTGCCCTATATAATCGCTGAAGAATTTAAATGCCTTCTCCGATTCACTCTTAAATCTATGCATTAGGCCCCTATCTTTGGACAGCAAATAAATATCCAACATTTTCCCTCTTATCACCGATTTACTTTCGGTGTAAGCATCTGATTTTGCAATGACCCCAAATAATCTAGGTAAGGGTTTATCAGTTTCCCAAATATATTTGATGCTTTTTGAGTTAATATACTTTTTTAAAAGGATACCAGGGAAAAACATTGAATAGCTATACGGCATTTTAGCAATAATCATAAATTTAGAAATATTGTTAAAAAGATAAGGGTACCAGTATCCCATTTCAGTTGCCCCGCCGGATAAAGAGTCAATCGGCATAGTGTATTCAAACAATACATGGAATTCTTTTTCATTACTCTTCGAGGAAGGAATATACAGCAAAAGTGTATCTTCATTCTTTACAAATTGTAAAATTGAGGATTTTCTATTTTCGGCTAAATGAATATTCGTAAACGTCATACTTGTGTCGATTAGAAATAATATTTTTCCCCCGGATTGTTTTTTGTAAAATTCTACATCTGCCTTAACTTGAAGCTGATTATTTCCCGCAAACTCTACATTGATTTTATAAGAGTTAATTTTGATTGTGTTGCCTTCTCCGGCCGCTTTAGATATAAATAAGAAAATTAGTAAAGTAGAAACCTTTAGAAATGACTTAATATTTGTTTTAAAGAATAACATCCTTTTTGCTTTGACTTCACTTTCCACTTTCATAAAAAACTCTCCTTTGGTTTAAACTAATTTAAAGTCAGAATATTTCCCAACTTAAGCATTATAAAATTTCATTCAGACCGTAACGATTCAGTTGGATTTTTTATCGATATCCTAAATGCCATTATACTAACCAATGTGCAGGCAGCAGTAAGAACAATTATCGATGGATCAACAAACATCCAGACATTAAAATCTATCTTATATGCAAATCTTTGAAGCCATTGCCTCAATAAAATGTAAGCAATCAGCCAGGCAATTATGTTTGCTATTATTTCCCACTTGATATAATCACTTACAAGCAATCTATTGATCTCAAAGACTGAAGCTCCAAGTACTTTACGTATCCCTATTTCTTTTGTACGAAGAGAAATTGAATATGAAACAAGTCCAAGTAAACCAAGTAATGCAACGATCATTGCTAAGGCACTAAAAGCTGCAAACATTTCATGAAAGATTATATCTGCCCTATAATTATTATCAAATTCCTCATCCAGGAAATGATATTCAAACGGAATTCCCGGTGCAAATTCAGTCCACACATTTTTTATCAAAGCCAAAGTTTGCTTCATATTGCTTGATGACAGCTTTACCGATATGTAATTGAAACGAGTGGTTTCCCGTTTATCGGTAATAATTAGCGGTCTAATTGGATGATATAAAGATGAATAATTGAAATCTTTCACAACTCCGATAATTGTGTTAGTCCCGTTTCTTGATATTATTTTACCTACCGGATTAGACCAAGAAAGTAACTTGGCCATTGATTCATTTATCAAAAATCCTTTTTGATCAGAAGCAATCCTGTTATTGAAATTCCTTCCCGCTAATAGCTTGATACCATATGTATTTAGAAAGTTAGCACCGCAATCTAATGCATGAATCATTAACGG
>JAJYOQ010000654.1 GCA_021796135.1 Bacteroidota bacterium | reverse complement strand
AAGGTTTATTTTACATTGGCAAATCCTCGTAGAGGATTAACAAATTCCTCAGTATTTACGCTATTCTATTATAATATTATCCTCAATATTGTAATGTAACAGATTCTTAGGTTGACGCCTATGCGATTAAATCGGGGTAAACTGTATTCGCATTCGGCATTTTAGAAATTTTAATAAAGTTCCATTGTTGATTTATTTAACCAATTCTCCTGTACCAGATAAAGAAACAAGAAAGTTTTCAACGGAACAGTTGCCGAATGTCAATACTGCGATGGCAATGGTTTCACCACCAGGACTTGCAAAACTAATTTTGAATTTGCTATTCAAATTCAAAGCACCACCAATACCAATGAAATCGTTTTCGGACGACAAACAAGCAAAGGAATGGTTAAAACAATTTTGTGTCCTTTAATTATATTTTCAACCGTGTGCGTTCTAACGCCGCTGCTCAACACGGACAGCGTTTTTCAGTGCGGTATTTGTGTAATAATGAAATTGCGTTTCTAAAGTTACGTTGCTCTTTAAGGTAGTTTGTTCTAAGAAACATTTTTATAAATAAAAGTTGTTGCTGTTGTTCGGCATTCTTGTTTTGAGCTTCCGGTTAGCGGCAATGCCGTTAGTGCATCAAGCGAAGAGTGAAAGTCTCTATTTTTGGTAACGCTGTTATATGCTCAAGTAATTCATCTTAATAACTTGACCGTTTGTAATCATTTCAGTAAAATTGTGTATATAATAATTATATACATAGCAAATGAAAGATATTTTAGAAAGTTGTGAAGGATTTGAGTGGGATGATGCTAATTCAGATAAAAATTGGCGGAAGCATAAAGTTTCCAAAATTGAATGTGAACAAGTATTTTTTAATAGTCCTTTGATTATTACAGATGATGAAAAACATTCTGAATCAGAGAAAAGATGGTTTTTACTTGGAAGAACAGATATGGATAGAAAATTATTTGTCGTCTTTACATTAAGAAAAAATTTAATCCGAGTTATTTCAGCTAGAAGTATGAATAAAAAAGAAAGAAAGATATATGATCAAGAAGTTAAAAAAGATACCAAAGTTTAAGACCGAAGATGAAGAAAGAGAATTTTGGTCAAAAGCTGACTCTACCAATTATGTAGATTGGACAAAAGCAAAAAGAGTGAGGCTCCCAAAATTAAAACCATCCACGAAAACAATTTCGATAAGGCTGCCGGAACATTTAATAGAAGGACTTAAAGCTCTTGCGAACAAAAGAGACGTTCCTTATCAATCTTTAATAAAAATTATATTAAATGAAAGAATAGACCAAGAACTTAGAAATAGAACTTATAAACAAAGTCGCATATAACGCTTTTTCATTGCGGCATTGTTCAAATTTTCGGATATGGTGAAAAGGTAAGCATTAAGGAAACTCAATAAATGGAGTATCTTGTTTGGGACGAGGATAAAAATAATCTCACTAAAGAAACAAGAAATATATCCTTTGAATAAATTGTATAATCGCTATCAAATAACAAATTGTTGGAGGTGGTTGAGCATCCAAATAAACAGAAATATCCGAACCAAAGGATATTTATAGTTGAAGTCAGAGATTATGCATACATTGTACCATTTGTTGAAGATGAAGAAAAGTATTTTTTGAAAACAATATATCCAAGCAGAGAAGCAACAAAGAAGTATTTAAATAAGGAAGAATAGAGATGAAATATTTAGATAAAGAAGAAAAGGAATTAGTAGAATCCTACGAAAAAGGTGAATGGAAGCCTATTAAAAAGAAAGACCAAAAAATTTATGTTAAGGCTGCAAAAGAAAGTATAGCGAAAAGCAAAAGAATAAATATTAGGTTAACTTCAAAAGATTATCATGATATACAAGTAAAGGCAGTAGAAGAAGGAATTCCCTATCAAACACTGATTTCCAGTATAATTCATAAGTATAATAAAGGGGAATTAAAATCTTCGCAGACTTATAGGATAAATTGTTGTAAACTATATTGATAATGATCGAATCAAAGTATTATTGAAGAAATACTTATGAAAGCAGTAATATGCACTAAATACGGGCCACCTGAGGTTCTTCAATTTAAGGAAGTGGAAAAACCTTTTCCTAAAGATAATGAAGTACTGATAAAAGTATATGCTACAACAGTACACATAGGGGATACTAAGGTTCGGCGTTTAGAGCCTGGTTTAGGACCAGTAAAAGATTTCTTTTTTAAGCCCTTGATGCGAATCATGGTAGGTTTCAAGGGACCAAGAAAAAAAATACTTGGGATGGAACTGGCCGGAGAAATTGAAGCAATCGGCAAAGATGTTACGCTGTTTAATATTGGCGATCCCGTTTTTGCATCCACTGAATTTAGATTTGGTGCGTATGCCCAATATTGCTGTATACCTGAAGATGGGATTCTCGCAATAAAACCAATCAATATGTCCTACGAGGAAGCCGCCCCGATTTCTAATGGTGGATTAACCGCTTTGCTTAATCTTAGAAAAGCAAATATTCATAAGAGTCAAAAGGTATTAATCTATGGAGCTTCCGGTAGTGTTGGTACTTATGCAATACAGATTGCCAAGCACTTTGGGGCAGAAGTTACAGGAGTATGCAGTACTGCGA
>JAJYOQ010000653.1 GCA_021796135.1 Bacteroidota bacterium | reverse complement strand
GAAGAATAGGATTTGTAATGCTAACTAAGAAGAAAAAGTATTACATGCAATGAAGCTGAAAAAATTGCCGGACTTTCTCAACCTACGGTTTCACATCACTTAAAAATTTTAGCTGAAGCCGGATTACTGAATACTGTCAAAGACGGCAGGTTTTTAATTATCACCGTAAACAAAAATTCATTAGATGAATTTAGCAGTTTCATTTCTACAAACTTATTGAAGTAAAAAAAATTATTCTATATATCGATGCATTTCGATATATAAATATGTCTTATCAAGAAGATATTTATTAATAACTAATTAAAGAAAGAAAATAATATGCAAAAGCTTTTATTCAGCGAGTATAAATTAGGTCGTATAACTTTAAATAATCGAATAGTTATGGCGCCCATGACCCGCAGCCGTGCAATCAATAATATTCCAAATGAAATAATGGTTGAGTATTATAAACTTCGTGCAGATGCAGGACTTTTACTTACAGAAGGGACTTCTCCATCACCAAATGGACTTGGATATGCACGTATTCCCGGTCTCTTCAATGATTATCATGTACAAGCATGGCAAAAAGTTACAGAAGCTGTTCATGCAAAAGGCGGACATATTTTCGTCCAATTAATGCATACAGGACGCGTTTCTCATCCTCTTAATTTACCGGCAGACGCTAAAATTCTTGCTCCTTCCCCCATTGGCTTGAAAGGTGAGGTTTGGACTGATCAAATGCAATTGCAACATTTTCCTGTACCTCTGGAAATGAGCTTGGAAGATATTCAGACTGCCATTAATGAATATGCACAGAGCGCAAAACTCGCAATCAAAGCCGGTTTTGACGGCGTTGAACTTCATGCTGCCAACGGATATTTAATCGAGCAATTTATAAATCCTGCAGCAAACCATCGTGATGACCAATATGGCGGATTAGCTGAAAACCGGATTCGGTTTGCTCTTGAGATTGCGCAAAAGGTCACTGAAGCAATCGGCGGTGATAGGGTAGGTATTAGAGTTTCTCCGTATGGCGTGTCAAACGATCTTTCAATTTATGATGATATTGATAATACATATTCACTTTTAGCAGAAAGGCTAAGTAAGATTGGCTTAGCCTATATCCACGTTGTAGATCATAGCAGCATGGGTGCCCCGGTTGTCAGCCCATCCGTAAAAAAAGTAATCCGTGAAAGATTCAAAGGAGCATATATTCTTTCGGGAGGTTATGATGCTGAAAAAGCAGAGCAGGATCTGCTTGAGAATAATGGAGACCTTGTTGCCTTCGGGAAATTATTTATTTCCAATCCGAACCTTGTTGAGAAATTAAAACGGAGCATTCAACTTCATAAATCTGACGCGAGCACATACTACACTCCCGGAGAAAAAGGTTATACAGATTACCCAACTACCTAGTAGTCACTCTAAATTAATGAAAAATATCTTTTAATTATTTTTTATAAATCCGGAATAATACTATTCGAGTTGCCCTTAAATTTGAATTTTCTTATTCCGGAAAATTTTAACGAATAGAGATAAGATTAGTTTTGAAAAGGGAACTCAAAATGTTTTATAATATTTATTTAATCACATTTAAGGTTTTAACACCATAAGAGCTACCGCGATATATGGTGTAAGCACTGCAATCATAGCCCACATGGTCCATTTTTTAGAAAGGACAAGATATTCATCCTGCGAAAATTTTTCCTGGTCACTCGAAAGGGCATAAATTTGTTTTTGAATCGGAACTAATTTCAACATGAAGGCCAAAGCAGAAACGATTAACATTATTATCCCCCACAAGATCCATGTTGTTTCAACTAAAGAAAGGTCACCTTGCATAGCAGCCCCAAGGCCAAAAATAAATAATACAAAAACAGAGGGCATAGTAAAAATTCTATCAGCCCTAATAATATTTCTAAATGTTTCGGCAATTTTTAATCGATCATTAGATTTATCCGCCTGAGTTTTCCAAAAAATACCAATAGTAATATTACCGATGAAAATAATGGCAGCTAAAATATGAATCAATTTCCAAATATTATAAATCATTTTTGTAATTCCTTATTTTACTACACGAATATAATACCATTTAGTTTTGTTTAGAGAGAAATTCAAAACAGAAGTGGAAATCAAATCACTTTAAAATAAATAACCCCGATAAAATCGGGGTTATTAAATTAAAATTTGGCAGCTACCTACTCTCCCACACACCTGCGCATGCAGTACCATCGGCGTACAGGGGCTTAACTTCTCTGTTCGGAATGGGAAGAGGTGTAACACCCTGGCTATAACCACCAAAATTTAAACTTTATAAAATAAAATGAAAGACTGAAAGAGCTGAGCCAAAAATAATAGACGACCACAATTCTGTGAATAAAAATTAAATGGTTAAGCCTCACGACTTATTAGTACTGCTTGGCTGAATTCCTTGCGGAACTTACACCTACAGCCTATCAACCTCGTCATCTCCGAGGAGTCTTTAGTCCCGATATAATCGGGAGGGATACATAATCTTGAAGCGTGCTTCGCGCTTAGATGCTTTCAGCGCTTATCACAACCGTACATAGCTACCCAACGATGCCACTGGCGTGACAATTGGTACACTAGAGGTACGTTCACTTCGGT
>JAJYOQ010000652.1 GCA_021796135.1 Bacteroidota bacterium | reverse complement strand
TTCAACTTGCTCGTTATAGGAATCAAGTAAAAGAAACTCTCCTAAGATTGTTTTTTCAAGTCTGTCCATATTTTTCCGCTCTTAGAATCTGTTTCATCCTCCGTATGTCATCGCTTTCAACATATTGAGGTTCCGGCTTATTGGTAGTTTTTTTGGATTTGATGTTCCCGTTATCGTCTATACTTTCCCACAGCGTCTTAATCTTTTGAAAACCACTCAATACCGCTTCTTTGAAAATCCGCTTTGTTTTTTCCTCGCCGAATTTTTCGATGAATTTCATGGTTAATTCAATTTCCGGCAGTTTAGGATTTCTACCAAATGTGGTAATCCACAATTTTTGAATTTCACTGTCTATATTATTAATCTCTTTACTCTTATCTTTTATCTTATATCTCTCTATGGGATAACTTTCACTTTTTTCAATCCTAAAAGAATTTCCTGTAATTTCCTGGAATTTCCTGTAATCCTCCATAATCTCTTTTTTAAGCCCTAAAAACTCAGATTTTGTGCGGTTTTTAATAAGATAGCTCTGTATCTCATCAAAGGACTTCTCTTTGAAAATAAAAAATGATTTGTCATTATAATTGAATAATCTGCCCAGACGGGCTTCTACAATCTCGTTAATGTATTCTTGTAATTTCTTTTTTAGCTTTTCTGGCGTATTAATAATCTTATCGAGGGTGTATATATTTCCCGGCAAGACTCCATAATCATCCGCCGCCGCGAGCATCTTAACAAATATTAATTGCGCCTCGATGGATAATAAATTAATTTCTTCATCATAATTGAATTTTTCTGAAATCATCCTTCTCCTCATTTTGTGGTTCCCCTAAAACAAAACCCTACGCACTCCGGTTGCCATGATGTTTGCGTTAGGGGATAACGCAAAAGCCGGAATTTGTAGGGCTTTTATTCTAATTCGATATATTTTAACTTTAAATATCATGGCAATCCAAATGTAATAAAAACATAATTAAATTGCAAATCATCATAATTTATGACGATGAATTAACATTCAACTTCAACCTTGTTTTTTCTTGCTTTATTCGTTCTTCAAAGTATTTTTCAAGTTCCTCCAATTCAGAGGGGTTAAATTTCTTCGGAATATTTCTTCTAAGTTTAAGTTGTTCAAATCTTGCTCCGCCGATTTTTCTTTGTAGATTGATTTCATACTCGGCAAGATTGCCGTGAAGGAATCTATTGCATCTTAAACATTGCCCGTGAATATTATCTTCATCGAACCGCACTGAATTATATTGATCTTCCCGCCAGTAGTGTCCCGCATGATATTCTTTTGTTTCGCTTTTTGCTTCGCTATTCAAAACAATATATTTTCCGCACGAGATACATTTAGAGTAATATTCGCCATTAGAATATTTGGCATCTCGAAGTCTGATAGATTCATTACACTTAGCTCTTACCGCCTTGATTCTATTTGTGCCGAGTTTAATTTTTACCAATCTTCAACCTCCTTTTTCCAGGCAATATTCTTTTCGATTTCAAAGTAAGCTTGCCAGAGAATTCTATTGAGTTCAGAAAAGCTTTTGTTTTTCTCTTCGCATTTTTCTTCTATCTGCTTTGCAAGATCACCTTTTGCGCGGAACAAAAAAGTCTTTTCTTGTAATACGGGTTCTTGTATTACGACAGGTTGTCTTCGCATGTGTCTGCCATAATATCGAGTAAATTCCAATGTTTTTACTCCTAAATTTTATTTCTGCTTAAATAGTAGTTATGCCTCACGCCAGCTTGCATATATTTTCTTAATTTCATCTACTCGGATAATAATATGCCCTTCTTTTTCCATTTTGTCCGCTATCAAATTGGCAATTTTTTTATTTGCGATGTTTGAAGTCATCTGAGGAACATTGCTATCTGGAGGGAAGAAAATTATAAACCATGAATCGATGTAACGCCCGCTGGCTAACACTTCGTTAGGCATAACTTGCCCACCAAGCGGAACACTTTTATTGTCGGCATAATTAACAATGTCGTTGTATTCTTTTTGGTTAACTTCAAGTTGTAAATAAATACTTCCGGTTTTTTTCTTTTGTGCTATTTTAATTTCCAATTTATTTGCCTCTAAAATTTAGTTTATAATTTTTGTGTCCGCTTATGGGCATCCCCGTTATAAAGATTGGGTGCTTATCGTATCGCATAACATTTAATAGGAAACGCATTTTCATCTCTCGCTTTCATAAAGTGTTCACCCCATCCACAAATTCTATTTTGGGTATCTAAACAAATAACATCATCACTATGCTTATTTGCTTTCTTAAATTTTCTTTTTGCAGTATCGCACCAGTTTTCATAATCATCAAATTGAAAAAGTTCCGCACCCAACTTTATAACTACGCCTTCAAACGGTCGGCTGGCTCTTTCGCAATTTGCTTTTAGTTTTTGAAATATTTCTACTGGAGTTTCTTTCTCGCCGGAAGTAGCATATATTCTTCCAGTCATAAATGCTTCGTGCATTATCGCTTCTTCTTTTTCTGTCAACATTGTTTTGATCCTATCGTTTTATTATAAAATTATCGCCGCCGTTTAAGGCGCGCTCTGTTATATTTTTTGCTCGCTGTTGAAATAAATATCTATCCATCCTGTTTCTTCATT
>JAJYOQ010000651.1 GCA_021796135.1 Bacteroidota bacterium | reverse complement strand
ATTCTTACCTTCGGCTAAATATTCCAACCACTATCAGCGAACTTATATTATTAGAGCTAAAAAAAATCAGAGTAATTGTTTATTAAAAATCAAAGTTCAAATTGGAGTAACAATAATAAAAAAGTACCGAAAATATAAAAAATCAAGCCTAGAATTATTAAAAAAGAAAAAATAAAAAGGCGCAGCTAACAAGTGCTTCAACCCGACAGCGTTTTCGCATTCAGTTTTTTTATAATTTTAATGTTGGTCGTTCCGTTTCGGCAAACTTGTTCGTGGTGTTCTTACTAAACAAAATTTTTTTAAATCATTAATGTTGGTGCCTTTTACCGGCAGTGTTGTTCTGGGCTGCGGGTTAAGCACCACGCCGTTATACCACAAATGTAAAGGAATATATTCCTATATATTGAAGAAATTAAAACAACAAAAAAATATGAATGGTTTTCTTTCAAACTAAATAGTAGAGGTAAATAAATTTTACAAAAAGGGAAAAGTGAAAATGACGCCTATTGAAAAGCATCTTAAAGATTTAAAAAGCCGAATTGATGATGAAATATTATATGAAAAGAAATCGGCTATTATTGATAAGGCATGCTCAAATAGAGTTCTATTCTTATATAGATCCAATATTAATATAAGGCCATTATCGTTTAAACTTGCTTTCAACCTTTTTAGTGTTTTCTCCATGTCAAGATGATGAAATGTCGCAATGGATATTATCACATCATATTTTTCATTAGTATTGTTTAAAAACGTATCAATGTCATTGTTAACAAATATAATATTATTATTTGTTCTTCGCTTCTGTGCTTCTTCTATCATAGTTTTTGAAACATCAATTCCAATAGTCTTTCTACTTTTTAATGCAAGTTTATTAGTTAATTCACCCGTTCCACAACCTACATCAAGACATGTATTTACTTTTCCTACAATTTGTTTTAGAAGGTAGATTTGATACTGCTGATTATGGTCCCAGTAATCAGGCAATCTAGCAATTTTATCAAATTGCTGAATAACTTCTGCTCTTGTTCCATTGTTCATGTCTATTCCTTACAGATAACGAATTATTCATATGCGCAATGCGTCAACCTAACGGCGTTGTGCATAAGCCGCAGCCCAGAGCAATAATTTGGCTTAGAACACAATTGCCGATAATATTAAAAAATTTTTTTTAAGTAGAACAACCTTTAATAAGACAGTCGAAACGGATCAACTACCTTGTAAATTATAAAAATGCCGAATGCGAATACGCTGTCGGCTTGATGCACTTGATATTTCCAATAAGTAAAAAACAAATTATGTTACTCCATCTATCAACAAAAACTTTTGGAGGTATCAAATGTATTACACTGGCATCGATCTTCACAAATTTACTTCTTACCTAACGACTGTCGATTCTTCTGGCAAGATCGTTAAAGAAGCGGATATTAAAAATGTTAATCATAACTTCGTTCAATATTTCTCAGACCTTGGCAATGAAAACATAACCACCGTTGAATCTACTATGACCTGGTATTGGCTCAACGATCTTCTTACTTCTCTTAACATTCCTTTGGTGCTGGCTCATGCCAAGTATGTAAAAGCTATCGCTTATGCCAAAGTTAAAACCGATAAAGTCGATTCTCATACTCTCGCACAGCTTCTTCGCATGGACTATATTCCGGTCGCTCATAAAATTTCCAACGATAAACGGCTGCTTCGCGATGCTCTCCGTGCTAGACTTAAAATCGTACAGCGTCATACATCTGTTACCAACTCCATGCAGCTTCTACTTGCTAAATACAACTTCGATTCTCCTACAGAGCTTTCCGGTATCCCTAAATATCAGTACGAGCAGCTTGCTGAAGTTGAAGTTTTACTCAGTGAGCAAATGCTTGATCTCGAAAAACAGCTTTATCCTTATCTTATTCCTAACGACGACATTCAGCGCCTTCTCTGGATTCCCGGCATCGGTAAGATGAATGCTTTCACCATACTTCTTGAAGTTGACGACATCGACCGGTTCCCGGATGTTAAAAACTTCTTCTCTTACTGTCGTCTTGTTCCTTCTGCCCGTAATTCAGGCGGTAAATCAAAGCAGCGTTCCTCTAAAGACGGTAACAAATATCTCAAGGTCGCTTTCAGTGACGCTGCTGTTCATGCTGTACAGTATTATCCGGTTATCCGGAAATACCACAACTCTCTGCTAAGAAAGAAAAATAAACAAATAGCTAAAACTATTATCGCTAAGGAAATTGCTGAAATTGTCTATCACGTATTAAAAAATAAAACCAACTTTAACAACAAATTCAAAGGTCAAGAGCTTCAACATCAGAAGTCATTACAATGGCCACGCGTAGTAAACCCGGACGCCTAACTGATTAGCTTCCTCGCATAATCGCCGCACTGGATTGGGTAACTACGCGTATGCCTATAAAATATCTGGTAAAGTCCCGCTTAATACGGAACAACTGTCAGTTTATTACTCTCAGTAAGACCCTAAAGAGGTTTGGTTGCCTGCCCGGCTCTGTCGGGCCATTTACCTTTTAGATATTATCGGCATTCTTCGTTGCTTAAAGAAAGAAACTTTTGTAGAGCAGTCTTTCATTACTTTGTTATCGCTATGTGAAAGAA
>JAJYOQ010000650.1 GCA_021796135.1 Bacteroidota bacterium | reverse complement strand
TAGGATATTTACCTGAAAATCATAAATATCCTCCTTACCTAACAGGCGGAGAAGTGCTTGACTTTTTCGGTAAGCTTTCCGGAATGGAAGGAGATTTATTAAAGAAAAAAATAGATGAGCTTTTGGAGCTGGTTAATCTTTCTCAGTGGAAGAAAACGAAAGTGAAAAATTATTCCAAAGGAATGATGCAAAGATTAGGGCTTGCTCAGGCTTTGCTAAACGATCCGGAATTAATTTTTCTTGATGAACCTACCGATGGTGTAGACCCAATTGGACGAAAAGAAATTCGCGATATTCTGACTGAATTAAAATCACGTTCTAAAACTATTTTCCTTAATAGCCACCTTTTGTCTGAAGTCGAATTAATTACTGACCGGGTAGGAATTCTAAATAGAGGAAAGTTAATCCGTGAAGGCACGGTAAAGGAATTAACTCAAAAAAATGAAGAGTATAAATTAAACCTGGAAGGAAGCAATGTTGATAGCTTTATCAAACAATACCATGATATTTTTCAAATATCAAAATTAAATGACGGTTATTGTAATCTGAAGGTCTCGGACGCTAATGAGCTGAATAATATTTTGGATAAGCTCCGCGGTGAAGGTATAATGGTAAAGGAAATTGTTCAACAAAAAAACTCTCTCGAAGAAATATTTATATCACTTATTAGCGAATCTGAAAAAGGCGGTCTCAAATGAAAAATATTATAACGGTAACTTGGTACTCCCTTCGCGAAGCCTTAGCAAGAAAAGTTTTTATTTTCTTTTTTGTAATCTCAATACTGACTATAATATTTGTCGGTCTGATTCTATATCTAACTGGAATTGAAAAGATGTTTGCCCCGGGAATGCAGCCGGATGTATTTACTGCGGTAAATTCGCTTGAAATGATGTTCGTTTCACCCATTACCCTGATTTGTCTGTTACTCTCAATATTTTCAAGCGCAAGTTTTATCCCTATTATGCTCGAAAAAGGAAATATCGATTTGCTCTTATCAAAACCCATTTCCCGGGAGCAATTGCTTCTTGGAAAATTCTTCGGCGGCATTCTTGTTGTATTTCTAAATATCGCCTTCTTAATCCTTGGAGTGTGGCTGATCTTTTCTCTTAAATTTTCAATTTGGAACTTTGAATTTCTTTTAACCATTTTTACAATTACTTTTATCTTCTCAATTCTTTACTCAATAATTGTCTTATTCGGTATTATAACCAAAAGTTCTACCCTTGGCATGATGATTGCCTATCTATTATTCTTGATTGTTAGCCCGGCATTGTACACGGCAAAATATACGCTAAGCGTTTTGATTCAGAGTAGTTTTATAAAAGGTTTGATTGACTTCGCTTATTATTTTTTACCAAAAACTTCCGAGTTAATGGGAAAAACAAATTATGATCTGGCTTCCGGACATGGTATTACTAATTACCAACCGATATTAACTTCGTTGTTATTCTTAGTTTTAACTTTGGGAATTTCGGTTGCCATATTTAGGAAAAAAGATTTCTAAATTATAAAGTTATTTAATTCAAAGTGGAATTATTTAGGGTTAATTTTAATGCAAAATGAAAATATTAGATTAGAGGATCTTTTAAGTAAAACCAAATCGGTTCAATCTGATGTTGGTAATATCAATAGTGTTGCAATTATCGGCGCAGGAGTCATGGGGCAGGGAATTGCTCATACTATCGCTGCTGCTGGGATGGATGTCCTGATTATTGAAAAGGATGCGGAGCATTTGCAAAAGTCTAAGGAAGACCTAGCCGAATCAATCGACAGGGAAATAAAACGCTGGGCTATGACTAAGTCAGAAAAAAAATCAATCCTTGGGCGTATAAAATGGGAGCTGTCATTAAATTCAGTTAATGAATATGATCTGATTATTGAAGCGGTTGACGAAGACTTCAATCTGAAACAATTAATTTTTATGGAACTTGATTCTATTGCAAAAAAAGATACTATTTTTGTTTCAAATACGTCTACTTTAAGTCTTACAAAGCTGGCTGAAACTACAAGCCGACCTGAAAAAATGATCGGTATGCACTTCCTTCATCCTGTTCCCAAAATACCTATGGTCGAATTAGTTAAATGTTTGCATACTTCTAACAGGACTGTCGAATTGGTAAAAGCTTTCGCCGCTAAAATAGGGAAGACCCCTGTTGAAGTTTATGAATATCCCGGATTTGTTACCACGCGCGCTATTGTCCCCCTGCTTAATGAAGCAATGTATATTTTACTTGAAGGCGTAGCTACTGCTCCTGATATTGATACTGCAATGAGGCTTGGATATAATTTCCAGTATGGACCACTTGAAATGGCTGATATGATGGGTCTTGATGAAGTCCTTGCGTGGATGGAAACTCTTTGGAAAACTCTTGGCGAACCCCGTTACCGCGCTTGCCCTATCCTTAGAAAATTAGTTAGAGAAAGAAAGCTTGGTAAAAAAACAGGTGAAGGTTTCTATAAGTACGATGAAAATGGAAAGATTATTCCCGAAATAATTGTAGCATAAAGTAATCAACTAAAAATTTGTAAAGAAAATAATATGAAAATTCTTGTCCTAAACTGCGGCAGTTCATCTATTAAATATCAATTTATCGACACAAAAGAGAAAATTGCT
>JAJYOQ010000649.1 GCA_021796135.1 Bacteroidota bacterium | reverse complement strand
ACTATATGTTTATAATACTGGTGATTCAAAACTTATAATAGATTCTCTTTATTCTGTTAGTCCAGCTTTCGGATATTGGCTAACCATTTCTACAAAGGATTCTACATTTCAATATTATTTTGCTTACTACTTTAATAATTCTTTGGGATTGGATTTAGGAAAAAATGATACCGCTAAATTTATTTTTGAAAAGGTTGATTTATGTACTGTTTGCAAAACAGAATAATCTATGAAAGAGGATTAGATTTACTAATTCCCTTAGTGATAATAAAATAAATAGGAAATTGAAATGAAAAAAATAATATTACTACTTGTAATTTTATCTACCTTTCATCTATTCTCACAAGACTTTGATTATTTACCTATTGCAAAAGAGGTCTGGAGTGAACCTGTAAAAGTTGATACATTTGCTTTACCTTATAGATACGAATCTGAGGCATCCTTTACTTCATCAATGGATACGATCTATTATTTCAAAAGTACAAGTGTTTATACTTCTTTTTATAAAAATGGAAATTGGATAACACCTCAAGTATTAAATGGATATGTAAATGATGGAAATCCTATAAGATGCCCTGTGATTAGCAAAGATGGAAATCGTTTATACTTTTCCGCCTGGCGTGGTGATTATGGTGCCTGGGATTTATATTGCTGTTATCGGGATTCAACTACTAATGACTGGGGACCGGCAGAAAATTTAGGACCTAAAATAAATAATTATTGGGGTGATTATTATGCTTATGAATTAAGCCCCGATACTTTATACTGTATAAATGACAGGTGGGCAGGGATGGGGGTTTGTGTTTATATAAAAAACAATATATCGAATGAGTGGGAAATAATTGACAGTTCAAATTATCATCATCCATTTGGGGCTGGAGATATAAGGGGACTATGTATAACAGCGGATAGAAAAAAAGCCTATTTCAGCCGTTATATATCTGCCGATCATACAGGTGATTCATTACAATCCGAACTGCACGTTACTTATTGGGATACTCTGAACAACCGATGGGGTGACTCATATAGATTAAACATCAATTCAAAAGCCTATGAAATAAAGGTTGATAGTAACTGGGCCTATTGGGTTGGAGGTGCGGATGAGTATCCATGGATTTCTCCGGACGGGAAAACTTTATATTTTGCTTCAAACCGTGATGCCGCAAGAAAGGACTCCAATGATCTTACACCTGATATTTATGTAAGCCACTTAATAATTGATGATAAAGGAGATAGTGTTACAGCCGTTTCAGGAAACGATATAAAAAAAAATACAATAAATGAATTAAAGTTATTACCAAACTATCCTAATCCATTTAACCCGGAGACAAATATTACATTTGAACTCCCTCAGAATAGTAATATTAGTTTAATAATCTATGATATTTTAGGTAAAGAAAAAGAAAAGCTCATAGATAATATCTATTACTATAAAGGCACTCATAATCTAAAATGGAATGTAAAAAATAGCTTAGAATATTGCAGCGGAATTTATTTTCTAAGGCTCATCACAAAAAATAGTTCCATTACAAATAAATTAATTTACATAAAATAACGAGGTATATATGAAACAATTATTTTGTCTTTGTTTTGCCCTGTTCATTCTACTTGATTTCCAAGTTAAGGGTCAAAATTATAGTATTACAGAAACTATTAACTCCGGTTTGTTTTATCTATCCTGTTAGGGATAAATGCAAATTATCAATGCAATGCATTTGTTTACTACAATAGTATTCATGACAATACAAGTTATGAAGTGCAAGCTACACAGCCTGTTCACATTAATGCTATAAACAATTGGTGGGGCGCCAATCCTCCGATTGCAAATGAATTTTATACAGACGGCTCTGCAACTATAGACTATATCCCGGCGCTTCAATCTGACCCATTAGGCGGGTTGGCAAAAGCAGCTTCCTACGCAAACAATAATAATTCGATTTCCACTTCAAGCAGCTTTTTTGATGCAGAATTAGATTTAGCGCTCAAGCATCAGCTTGCCGGTAAATATGACGAAGCTATAGCCATCTATGATAAAGTAATTCAAAAAGAATTGAACACGCCAAAAGGTTTATACTCATTAGTGAGGTTAGAAGAATGTTATTGGTCATCTGGCAAAAAGAGTTTCATTGGTTACCTGAACAGCGTTGTTCGTCCTAATATTTCCGGGAAAGATAATATAAGCGGTATTACGTTAGAGCTGGAAAATCATTGGCTTATCAATGAAGGCAAATACCAAAACGCCATTGCAAATTTAAAAAAGATAGAAAATGATTTTTCACTTAATTCCGAGATGTATAAATACTCATTATACAATATCGGATTTATCTATTTTTACTACTTGAACGACACTGAAAAAGCAAGAGAATCATTTACTGAACTTGCGGCTAAATATTCTAACGATCCTTTAGTGATAGACAGCAAAATATTGCTTGGCGAGTATAACGTAAATACTTTGTACCGTTCCGATCCGAATGCGGAGCTTGTACTAAGCAAAAAAGAAGATCAGTCAACAAGTGCAAAAAATAGATCTCCTATCTATGAGTTGATCGCTAATTATCCCAACCCTTTTAATCCGTCAACAATAATAAGCTATCAGCTTCCTGAAGACAGTAAAGT
>JAJYOQ010000648.1 GCA_021796135.1 Bacteroidota bacterium | reverse complement strand
AATAGCACCAAAAAAAATAAATTAATAGTTTTTTTTCAAAAATAAGACTAAAAAGCATGGCTACTTAAAATTAGCTTTTTAGACCAGACTCATTAAGAGATATTGAATGAAATATATTTGTATAGTAATTATATCCTTTATCGTTAGTACTGCGCATGCACAAACCATTAAACTTATTGTACATGGAATACAGACAAGCAAGGCTTACGTCTATTCACTTCAAGGAGAAAAAATTGATCTAGTAGATTCGGTTGAATCCACTTCAAAGGATGAATTTATTTATCACTTCAAAACAGCTAAATATCATACTGGCTTTTATCGCATAACCTTTGGAACAACCCGGTGGATAGATTTTATCTATGAAGGAAAAAATATTGAGATAAAAACAGACGCAAATAATATTTTGGATAGTTTGCATGTAGACACTTCCGGAAGCAACCGGTTATATTATTCATTTATAAAGTTTAACAAATTATATAAGACTAAAACAGAGTTGCTCCAGCTTATACTTGCGCGCTATCCAAAAGATGATGAATATTATAAGACAACTAAGTTCACACTTTCTCAAGTTCAGCAAGAATACTTAAATTTTATAAATAATGCTTCTCAAGCAAATCCTGGTTCCTTTATAGCAAGGTATATCAAATCTTCTCAACTACCGGTTTTTGATGAGAGCTTGCCCCCGGATAAACAATTAGAGTTCTTAAAAACACACTCTTTAGATAATGTAGATTTTAAGGACGGCGAATTAACATATTCAGATCTATTCACGAGTAAAACTATAGAGTACTTAACATATTATCGCAATCCGCAATTGCCAAAAGAACTTCTTGAAAAAGAATTTATTATTGCCATCGATACAATATTAAATAAAGCTAAGGTTAATTATAGAGTTTATAAGCAAATTGTAGAATACTTAATAGATGGGTTTAAGAAATTTGGATTTGAAAATGACCTTAACTATGTAATTGATAATTATGTAATAAAGGACAATTTATGCTTGGATGATGAAACTGAGAAATCAATTCAGCTTATGTTGGATCAAGATAAAATTCTTCGCATAAATTCTACTGCACCAAACATAATGATGAAAGATACTTCGGGCAATCAAATTGACCTGGGAAAAATAAAAGCGGATAATATTTTAATATTATTTTATGCAAGCTGGTGTCCTCATTGCCAGGTTATGATTCCGAAGCTGGCGGAATATCTAAAAAGTCATAAAAGAAATAATTTGAAAGTGTTGGCAATTTCCTTAGATACAGATAGAAATGCTTGGATAAATTTTATTAGGAATAACAAATTAGGCTGGATAAATATATCTGACCTTAAAGGATGGAGCGGTAAAGCTGCATCAGATTATTTTATCTACGCCACTCCAACAATGTTTTTACTCGATCGAGATAAAAAGATAATCGGAAAACCTACAACTATATCCGGGCTTAATAAATTATTCTAATCCCTAATCAACCTAAGGTTCTCCCTCTTTCCCAATCAATTTTATCTTTGATGTTAGACTAACATTATTTATATTAACTTCTTCAAAATCATAGGGATTTATCTGCATGAAACGTATCGCATTCTTAATTTTCGGTGTAATATTTATATTTAAAATAAGCGCTTTTGCTCAGCTTGACCAGTTTAAAGGCATGACTCAGGAAGAATTAAAGCAAAAGGCTGCGGCAGCGGGTTATACAGAAGCAGATTTGTTAAAATTGCAACAAGCTCAACAGGCTACTAAACAACAGGGAGAAGCAAGCGGACAAGCTCAGAAGACGGTAGTTGTTACCCCTCCGGCTGCACCTCCTTCTTCAAATTATACCGTGGCTGCATTTGCCGGCAGAGGTGGAGCTGCAGGGCTTCCTGCTTATGGATATAGTATTTTCACATATTCCCCTACTTCTTTCGAACCTTCATTAAATGTTCCGACTCCTACAAATTATATATTCGGTCCCGGCGATGAGATAATCCTTACTCTATGGGGAGAAACACAACTAGTCAATGATTTGACCGTCTCAAAAAACGGCGATATTTTTATTCCGGAAATCGGGTTGGTTAATGTAAACGGCTTAAGCCTCGACGCGCTAAAGTCAAAATTATTTAATAGATTATCTCAGGCATACTCGTCTTTAGCAACTGGAAAAACACATTTTAATATTTCTACAGGAAAGCTCAGAAGCGTTAAAGTTTATGTATTAGGTGAAGTTAACAAACCCGGCGGTTATACACTTCCTGGAATGTCCTCAGCATTTACGGCGCTATATTATTGCGGCGGTCCAACATTAAACGGCTCTTTAAGAGATGTAAAGGTATTAAGAGGAGGTAAGGAAGTTGCCGATATTGATCTTTACAATTACCTTCTCAACGGAGACATGACTAAAGATATCCGTCTGCAAGATGAAGATATTCTTTTCGTCCCCCCTGTAGGTAGAAGAGTTGCAATTACGGGAAGCGTTTTCCGCCCTGCAATTTATGAGTTAAAGGAAAGCGAAACATTACAGGATTTATTGAAATATGCCGGAGGCGTAAGCTTCAATGCTTATTTTCAAAGCGTACATATTGAAAGAATAATCCCATTTAACCAAAGAAAAGATTACACAAATAATATTCTGAGTTTA
>JAJYOQ010000098.1 GCA_021796135.1 Bacteroidota bacterium | reverse complement strand
CTACCTTTTAATTTAGGAGCTGTTCATAAGGATATTGGTGTCATTGCTACTATTGACCTTTACCCTTATGATTCATTAAAAAATTATATTGTGACATTTTGGGCCAAAGGGAAAGGTTATGTGACTATTTCCATGGATGCACCTGATAGAGGAATAGTAAGTTTCCCAAATGTTAATTGTAATTCCTGGACTTTATTCGCAGATACACTCTTTCGCCAGGATGTCGCCTGGAATAAATTAAGTATCCTGCTTACTGAAAGCGATCCGGATTCTTTGAATTATGTGTTATTTGATAATATTAAAGTTGTCGTTAAACTGAATATTAAGTCAATCAATGGCAAGAAAAATTGATTTTAGAATACGGGTGACACGTTATTTAAATTTTCTTATAATTATTCGCCAGCTCCCTTGACTTTATGCAACGCTATTTACTAAGTTTGAATTAAAATTTAGGAGTTTTAACAAAGATTCACTTTCTACCATTAAGATTAATTAAATAACCGGGATAAAGTTTTTAATTTTGATTTAAAGTGGTAGTTTATGATAAATATAACTTCTCTTATTCTCTCCCTATTTCCTTCATTCAATAGCATTTCAAATATTATTATAATATCCAAATCAAAAATAAAGCATCCCCAAAAAAGGTTTTTAGGATCTACAGTAATTATTGAAAAACTTGATCTTTATTCTTTCTTAAATTATAAAATTAGGAGAAAAATAAAATGAAAAACTTAGCAATGTTAGCTTTAGCTGAATTGATATTTAGCTTTTCTTCATATCAAATAGAAGCTCAAGGAAAATTTCTTCCCCATCAAAGAATTGATAAAAAAATTGAATTATTATCACCGATTAATCCAATGCTCAAAATAAAAGATAATAATTATCCTAAGATGCAAAGTATTCCGGTCATTGAAAATGGTTTGACTTATCTGCTCGACACAGTTTTGCTTCGCAGCGTCCAGCTCAGTGATACTGAGCGATATAGCTATTCTTACGACGGCAAAGGGAATATGCTCACTTGCTTAAATGAAATATGGAAGTCAAATAATTGGGTAAACTCACTGCAGTTTCTTTTTTCCTATGATACATACGGAAATAAATTAAGCCAAACTTATCAAATTTGGAAAAACAATGCATGGGTGAATTCAAATCTCAATACATATACTTATGATGCAAGCGGGAAAAAACTAATTACAGATACTTACCAGGTGTGGCAAAACAATTCATGGGTAAATTCATCTTTAGTCACATATACTTATGATGCAAATCAGAATGAAATAACGAATTTAACGCGCTTGTGGAATAACAATGCCTGGATAAATTATTACCTGGGGGCATATACTTATGATGCAAACGGAAATACTTTAACTTCTCTTTTCCAAAATTGGATAGATAGCTCATGGGTAAATGCAAGCCAATATCTTCAGACTTATGATGTAAGTGGACATGAATTAACTTGGACTTTAAAACAGTGGCAAAATAATGCCTGGCTTAATTCAATTATTGATACTCTTACCTATGATTTGAAAGGAAATGAGCTGACATGTCTGGAAAAACAATGGCAAAATGGTGTATGGGTAAATTCAATTTTACAAACATATACCTATGACTCAAATGGAAATGAGCTGTCTTGGTTGTATTCTCAATGGCTAAATAATTCATGGGAGAATACATACCTCTGCTCTCAGTCTTATGATGCAAACGGGAATATTTCTTTAGCTGTTGAACAGCAATGGGCTAATTCTTCCTGGATACCGTCTGACGGTTTGACTGCTTTATCAAATAGTAAGAATAGTTACTTCGGTTTTAAGATTCCTTATTATTATGCAAGTTTTACCTGGAGTGAAGCTCAAATTGCAGGAATAAATAATGATAAAAGTCTTCCGGCAAATTTTACGCTTTCACAAAATTATCCAAACCCCTTCAACCCGACAACGATAATTAACTATTCAGTTCCGACATCAAGTTTAGTTACAATAAAAGTTTATGATATTTTGGGAAAAGAAGTAGCAACTTTAATTAATGAAAATAAATCAGCCGGCAATTATTCCGTGCAATTCAATGCAAGCAGCAAATTCCCCTCCGGAGTATATTTCTACAGAATGCAAGCAGGAAGTTTTGTCGCAACAAAAAAATTAATTCTATTAAAGTAAATGAATCCCCTTTCATTTATTTTCGAACTCAACCAAAATTAATTAATTTATTTATAAAATAACTATGTATATTTGAATCAAATAATTTTAAATATATGCATCATTTAAAAGGAGGAATATTTTGAAACGATTTATTGTTTTATTTTTTGTTTTGTCAACTCTAATATTTTCAACGAAATTATTTTCACAAACGGAGGACGGGAATAAATTAGGAATTGGAATCAGCTTAGATCCCTCAAGAATTGGACACGCTAGTTATTATTTGTTTAACGGACAAATAAGTTCTACTAGCATAACCGAAACAAATGCTTCTCCTATAATGTTTTATGTTCCTGTAAATTTAACGAAAAATTTCCGACTGGAACCTTCTTTTGGACTTTTTACTATGAACTATTCAACTACAACAACACCAACTTATCCGGGAAGTTATACAACTACAACTACAAATAGCGGCTCTACAATTACAATTGGATTGCGCACAGTATATCTTGCTTCGCTATCTCATTCATTCGGTCTGTACTTTGGGCCAAGAATTGATTTTAGCTTTATTTCATCTTCAAATGGAACTCCGCAGGTTATTGGCATTAATAATGTAACTGTCTTAGTAATGTATAATACTGATATAACTGAAACAGATATAAACTTAGGCGGAGTATTTGGTGCAGAGTATTTCCCGATTTCACATATAAGTTTAGGCGGAGAGGTGAGTTTTAACTATACAAAGTTTGGAAATCCTAGCATTACTTCCAATACCGATCCTCCGCAACCGTCACCGATTTATAATACTACAAATGAAAGAACTCAATATTCCTTTCATACAGATGCACTATTTTTCTTGCGTTGGTATTTTCTTTAGAATATCAAATAAAGGATTATTTTAATTTAAATACATTAAAAAAAGCTGCAGCCTAAACTGCAGCCTCAGGGATAAAGTTAAATGATAGTATTAAGGATATATCCTCAATTCCAAAGAATGCTCATAATTAAGACTCCCTAAATATATATTCCCGGCTTCATCGTAAGGCAGGATTTCCAGCTCATTGTTTCCGCCGGCTGTGTATCTTACTACTTTTACGTTTCCTTCGGTGAAAGGGTCTAGTGCTTGTTCGATTATGCTGGTTGTTTTCTTCAGGTCGAATGAAGGCAGTAGTATTATTCCGGTTGTGTCTCTTATCGTCCAGTTTAATGTCTCGCCTATGTTTTCATTGAAGACGGTTATTTTTAGAAATGGATTAAGGTTTGTATCGTGTCCGATTCCTACTAGTCCTTTCCAGTACCAGTGAAAGTTTCTTACTTTGCTGTTGGGATTGGTTAAAACTATCCTTTTTCGGAATCCGTTTGTGTTGGAAATTGTTGGACTTCCCTTCCAGCTTGTTACTGCTGCAATATTATTATCAGCAAATGTGCCGTTAGGGTTAGTTGAAGATATGGTTACTCCTTCGTGGAATTCCCAATTGACTCCGTTCTTTAGGATTATTTGTTTTGCTGCTAAATCATAATTGCCCGGATAAAGAACTACTAAGTCCCCGGGAAGTGTGTATTTTCGATTGGTTGGTGATTGATGAATATGCCTCCATCCAAATCTGAATGAAGGCACATTTTAATAATTTTAATACGACCCCAACTCAGTGGATGCACCGTTACCGAATGATTTTAATTCTGCCGAATAAATTGGTTTTCCGTTTTCTACATCCATTTCATATTTAACTACACCACCGGGAACTTCCGATGATCTCCACAACCTTAAAGTAATACCTTGATTTACTCCAAATTCAAGCTGATCGCATGTGAAGGTTCCTGCAGGTACTGTTATGGTTACCCCCTTTTTAACAACTGAACCTTCAATTGATTCGGGAGTTAGTTGCATCGGCGTATTGTACCATCCCTCTGTAACCGGAATTTCTTTAGGAGAACTATTTCCAAATTTAGATCTCATTCTGCGAATAGATTGTAATTTATCACTAAACAATACCTCCATCAACATGGAATCTTGCTTGGCTTGAAAACTTACCTGCCACCATTCCTGTTTATTAGGAAGAACCTTCAAAAATGCTTTTCTGGTTTCGAATTGGTTCTCTCCATTTGTGCTTATTTGCCAATCGGTGAACTGCCCCTCATTATATTTGCCTAAGTCAATGCTATATCCGTAAGCATTAAATACATATTGGAATAACAACGGGTAAAATTTATCGCCCATAACTGAAAAGTAATTATTTGCATTTCCATTTCCATTTGCATTAGAATTTGCATTTGCATTTCCATTCGAGCCTTCCTCTCTAACTCCCGGGGAACTTACAGGAGCAACATAATTTGCTGTCAATGTTTTACCTCCATCTGCAGGCATTGAAATATTGTAAGATGCTACTATGTTATTTTCATATTTTACTTCAATATTGTAAGCCCCTATGCCAGAAAAATGAAGAGTTGCAAATCCAGTGGCATCAGTGGTGGCTGTTTCACCGTTACTGCAGCTAACTATAGCGCCTAAAATTGGTGAATCTGTTTTTCCAAGAACCTGGACTTTCAATGAGAAAATATTTATTCCGATTTTGTTTAGACTAGCGCAGCCGCTGCCAAATAAGGCAGTTAAAAGTAATACCACTAAAATAAATGGCTTAGTGTAATTTAAGCTTTTCATTTAGTTCCCTCCTATAATTAATAATTGTAAGTTAATTATCAAAATCGATTATAATAATCGAAACTATAAGTTTACTTTAAAATACATTATAGTATATAAGTTTACAAATGAAAACTTAAGAAAAATACAATACGGAATACTTTCAAATAATAATGCCACTCATCTTCAGTATAATCAGAAAGCCGCTCCCAAAGCAATTCTTCATTTTCATTTCTGTTAAAGGAACCATTGGTTAAAAAAAATGAATTAAATTTATTACTTTTAATTTAACCCCTTATTATTTATTTGAATCCAGACTTATTAGAAAATATTTTCGGCTTCCCAGCTTTAAAGCTTTCTCTACATTTAGGAGACAGGATTTTTGCTTTCAAATACTTTTATATTAATAAATGATTCCTTGCAAAGTACTGCATTATTAAATTTTTTAAGGTGTAAGGATAAATTGTACCTACCATTGATTGAACCTATAATGCGCTTATTAGCATAAAATGGCATCAGCTCAAACATATTATTATAGTATGATTACTTTTAGTGGTCTGCAACATCTAATTTCATTTCTGTGGCTGGTTTTTGTGGTACTTGGCAGCGGTCAAGGATTAATTAGCTAAACTCTTTGTAAAGGCAGATTAAAAATAACCTTTGTCCCGACGTTAACTTCCGATATTATCTGCAATTTTCCACCATGCTTTTCTATCATTTCTTTACATAGTATTAAACCGAGTCCGGTTCCGGATTCTCCGGCTGTTCCTTTGGATGATTTGGCGGATTCTAGGTTAAATATTTTTTCGACTCTGTCTTTACTTATGCCTATTCCGTTGTCTTCGATTGTGATTATTGCTGATTCATTTTGATGGGCGGAGGAGATTCTTATTTCTCCGTTCTGGTTTGTAAATTTTATGGCGTTGTTTATAAAATTCTGGATTATTGAGCCGAGCATATTTGGGTCTGCTAATACTTTGAATTCTTCCGGTACTGCGTTTATTAAATTTATGCTTTTCTTTCTTGCATGTACGGATAATAAGGCTATCTTCTTTTCAACTATTTCAAATAAATTGATATTTATTGGTATAAACTCAGCTTTCCCTAATTGCATTGATGCCCATTCCAGGAGATTTTTTAGCAGTTCATATTCGTTCTTTATGAGTATATGAATTTCTCTTATAAAATCATTTTTTTCTTGTTCTGTCAGCTCTTCTTCAGGGTTTGTTAATAATTCACTTAATCCGAGCAGACTGTTAAACGGACTTCTTAAATCATGCGCTATTATTGAGAAGAATTTATCTTTTGTATTGTTGAGCTGCTTTAATTCTTCTGCGTATTGCTTTATTGCATCTGAGTTTCTTTTTCGTTCGATTACCTGCGCGATTTGTTCGGTTATGAATATTAATAATTCCCTTTCGTCTTCACTAAATGCTTTGTCATTTTTGTAGTCCTGTATTACTATTACTCCGATAATTTTCCCGTCAACTTTTAAGGGAGCTCCTAGCCATATTTTGGGCTGTGTCCCGACTACGCTTAATTCACCGGCATCCATTAGCTCTTTAATTTTATTTTCATCAATTAGGACTGCCTGACCTATTCGCATTATATATTCGGTCATTCCTCTTTTTGGTTTTCTTTCTGCGGGCATTTCATCGAATTCATCTACAAAATACGGCCAGGATATTAGATCTGTCTTTTCATCATAGATTGCTATGTATATATTCTTTGCCGGCATTAACGTTGATATGGCTTCATGTATCCGTCTGTATAGTGTCTCCATGTCAGATGCCGTATAAGCAGCTTCGGAAATTCTGAGCAGGGCTTCTCTTACCAGTTCCGCTTTTTTCCTTGCGGTTATGTCTCTTGTAAATCCGAATGTGCCTATTATTTTACCTGTCTCATCAATTGTGGGCATTTTATGGGATGTCGCCCAGGTTACTCTGCCGTCTTTCCAAATTTCTTTTTTTTCTGTCCCGATGATCGGATTTCCCGTTTTAATTATTTCCTGCTCATCGTTATATGCGCCTGTGGCATTTTCTTTATCAAATATGTCAAAGTCGGTTTTGCCTATTAAATCTTCGGGTTTTTCAAAACCTAATTTTTGAGCTGTGGCTTTATTTACTTTTATGAATCTGCTTTGTATGTCTTTGAAATATATATTGTCAGGGATGGAATCTATGAAGTTATTTAATAGATGCTGTTCGTATGAGGAGTCGGAGTTTTTTTCATTTTTCATTTTTAATGCTTCCTAAACATTTATATACCTAAATTGATGTCACAACTTTAATATAATATCCGGAAATGCTTATTCTAATTATTTCTCATAGTAATATTCAAAAATATCTAAAAATTGTTTAATTGGCTAACTTATTTTTAGATTTATCCGGTAAGCTGATATTTAAGAAAAGTCTTATTGTTCTTGTTCGTTTTTCAATTATTTTTGAATAAGGATTTGACATTTTTATGATATTTTCAGAAACGATATAATGATATTACTAAAAGAAATTCTGCTCCCTTTTTCCATCCTGATTAATCTCCTTTTACTTTTTATAATTTGGTCTGCGGTTTATAAGAAGGATAAGTATTTAAATTTATTATATAAACTTAGAAGCGGTAAACGATTTTCATTTTTAGTTTTTAACTATTTGATACGATTCCCTTTTTATGATCAAAGGGAAAGTCTTTTCCGGATTTTGCCTTCATCGTTAAATGAGATTGTTTTCTTAGGGGATAGTTTGACTAATGGTTGTGAATGGAGTGAATTATTTCAAAATCCGAATGTAAAGAATCGGGGTATTGAAAGTGATAATACATTGGGAGTATTGAAAAGAATTGGAACTGTGATTAAATCTAAACCGGCTAAAATATTCATAATGATCGGGGTCAATGATTTGGGTTCGAATACTCCTATAGATATTATAATTGAAAACTATAAGAAAATTATTTTGCAGATAAAAAACGACTCCCCTTCTTCAAAGATTTATATTCAAAGCGTACTGCCGACTAACAGTAAGCTATATAAGGGTGCTGCTGAAAATAAAAAGATTAAAGAGCTTAATTTAAAATTGGAAGTTCTTGCACGTAATTTTGAATTAAATTTTATAGATATTTTTTCGCATTTAATTGATTCTGACGGAGGTTTGGATCAGCGGTATTCAAACGATGGTCTGCACTTATTGGCAGAAGGTTATTTGGTCTGGAAGAATGCTTTGGATAAATATATAAACTGAACTTTGACTTGAAATATTTAAGGACTTTAAATTAATTAATCTTCCCGGAGGTAAATTGAAATCTTTATACAAATTTAGCTGCTTATTTTATTTTGCTTTTGTATTAATAAACGGGTGTTCCACTAAAATAATTCAGAAAGAGGAGTCAGGGAAAAATCAAAATATTACTGTGCCGCATACTAATATTCCGGTTGAAAAAATTGCGGAGAAAAAGCAGCCAAAATTAACTTTTTTAGGTGAAAAGTATATCGAATCTTTTAAGATTGATTCAACTAATAAGAATATTGAGATAAATTATAATAGAGCGCTGTCATTTTTGCCAATGAGGGATAGTTTAGTTAAGGAAATTTACTCGGAGGTGGAAAGTTCTTACGGGGATAAATATAAAGACTACCATTTCTCGATACGAACAATGGGCATTCCGGTTGAAGATTTAATACCAAATTATTTTAGAGAAAACCGGTCTGATTACGATACCGGCAGATTACCGAAACATGAAGAACGTCCCGTTCCCTTGACACAGGATATTAGCAAGCAATTCAAACCTTCAAACGGATTGTTTAACAGGAATATTGTTGTTTGGCAAAGCCACGGCTGGTATTATAATAATGAAGAGGACAGGTGGGAATGGCAGCGTCCGAGAATATTTCAGACAGTTGAAGATAAACTGCCGCTTTCATTTGTTGTGCCCTACTTATTGCCAATGCTTGAGAACGCCGGTGCGATTGTTTTTGATCCCCGCGAAAGAGATTTTCAAAAATATTCGGTCGTTATAGATAATGATTCGCCTAAGGATATAAAATCAAAATATTATATTGAAAAGAACAAGGATAGAAAATACCGTTGGTTGAAAGGAAGCAGTGCCGGATTTGCTGAAGGTAAACCTCCTTATAAATCCGGATATAATCCCTTTGAAAAAGGAACATACAAATACACCTATGCAAATTCAAAAGCGACGGATTCAATAAGCTGGATACCAAGAATTCCGGAGGAAGGAAATTATTCTGTCTATATTTCATATCATGCTTCATCAAAAAATATAACTGATGCCAGATATACGGTTTACCATAGCGGAATTAAAACCGAGTTCAAAGTAAATCAGCAAATCGGAGGCGGGACATGGGTTTACCTAGGCAATTTTAAGTTTTCAAAGGGATATAATCCTAAAACAGATAAGGTAGTGCTAAATAATAAAAGTGACAGCCAATTATCGCAAGCCGGCAAGACTCAAAATTTAATCACTGCTGATGCAGTACGTTTCGGCGGAGGTATGGGAGTTATTGAAAGAGGCGGTCAGGCAAGCGGGCGACCAAAGATATTTGAAGCTGCGCGATATTATATGCAGTATGCAGGAATGCCGGATTCTCTTGTTTATGATTTGAATAATAACAAGAATGACTACAATGATGATTATCAGGGTCGTCCGGAATATGTTAATTATTTAAATGGGAGCCCTGCCGGTCCGAATAGAGACAGGAATGCAAAAGGGTTAGGTATTCCTATTGATCTGTCATTAGCATTTCATACAGATGCCGGGATTACACATAACGACACAGTTGTAGGAACTTTATCAATATATAGTCTGCAGGACGCCAAGCATAAAAAGGTATTTCCGGACGGAATGTCAAGACTTGCTAACCGTGATTTAGCGGATATTATGCAGACACAAATTGTTAATGATATTCGTGCTAAATATGATCAGAGCTGGACAAGAAGGCATCTTGAAAACGGTAATTACAGCGAATCGCGTAATCCCAATGTACCCTCACTTTTAGTCGAACTCTTATCGCATCAAAATTTTACGGATATGAAATTTGCGGAGGATCCTCAATTTCGTTTTGACGTTGCCAGAGCAATGTACAAAGGGATGCTTCGATTTATAGCAACACAAAACAATAATAAATATGTCGTTGAACCGCTTCCGGTAGATCATTTTATGACCTCAATGGATAACAGCGGAGATGTTAAATTAAATTGGCATCCGGTTGAAGACCCTTTAGAACCAACTGCTAAACCTGAGAGGTACATTGTTTACACAAGGATAAACGGCGGAAGTTTTGATAACGGGAAAATTTTCGATAAGCCATTTGCTGAATTTAAAAATATAAAACCGGGTAATATATACAGCTACAAAGTTACGGCTATTAATTCAGGCGGTGAGAGTTTCCCTTCCGAGATATTATCGGTTTGCCGAATGAATAATGGCAAAAAGCCCGTGATAATAATTAATGGATTTTACAGAGTTGCGGGACCGGCATATATAGAGAGTCCAAAGTTTACCGGTTTCTTAAATGAAAATGATCCAGGAATTCCGGACAGATACGATTTAAGTTTCACAGGCAAGGAATATGATTTTGATTCGACGCATCAGTGGATAACAAACGATAATCCCGGCTGGGGTGCGAGTCATGCTGATTACGAGTCGCAGGTAATAGCAGGCAACAATTTCGATTACCCTTATGTTCATGGTTTATCAATAATGAAAAGCGGATATTCATTTGTTTCGGCAAGCGCACAAGCTGTTGAAGATAAATCAATTGATTTAAGTAAATATAATTTTGTTGATTTAATAATGGGAGAGCAGAAATCAACACATTGGGAAACAGCGAAAGATGATTCGTTGAAAGGGTTAAGATTTAAAACCTTTCCGGTTGAACTTCAATCGGCTATAGAAAAATATTGCCAATCAGGCGATAATTTATTTGTATCAGGTGCGTATATAGGCAGCGATCTTTTTAATCTTGAAAAAGTTGACAGTACCGATATAAACTTCGGCAGAAACACATTACATTTTTCTTTTGGCAGCGATCATGCATGCAGCAGCGGGAATGTATTTTCGGCGAATGAATTATTTATGCCGAAGTTCAAAAGTTTCACATTTAATACTCATCTGAACGATAAGAATTACGCAGTAATTTCGCCTGACGAGCTGGATCATGTGAAAGGGAGTGAGACTATATTACGGTATTCGGATAATCAATTTAGTGCAGGGACTGCATATAAAGGTAAGTACGGTGTAATTGCGTTTGGTTTTCCTTTTGAGACGATTTTGGATCAGGCAAAGAGAGATGAAGTAATGAAAGATGTGCTGCATTACTTTGGATTGTAGAAGATATTAAAAATAAAAAACATTAAGACTGGTTATCTACCTCTGGTATTAGATTTAGAAGATGACCAAGGGAATCTAACCACAAATAAGAGTTTGGGTTATAAGAATTGATATATTCCCTCAAAAATATATACAAAGCTAAGTAACTCTTGAATTAAATTTTTCTTTCATTTTTATTATATTTTCAACCGGACTTAAGAAATTTAACGATGGATGTATTCCTCCATAGTGACTTTCCAACTTTAACATTATAGAAATTCTAATCAGCTCAATCGGGAAAAACCAAACGCA
>JAJYOQ010000647.1 GCA_021796135.1 Bacteroidota bacterium | reverse complement strand
AGCTAAAATAAATTTCCGCGGTTCACCTACTTTGCTTATCAACGGGGATGATTTTGAAAATTTGCCAGCTCCTGAAAACCCGGCTTTAACATGCCGTTATTATCCCAAAGGATTACCTACAACCGAACAGATTAAGAATGCGTTGGTTGATTTAAGTATTAAATAAATTATTTCCCTGTCAAAACACAATCTGATTTGCAATTATCATAGCAAATTGTTATCATTCTATTATTCAATTGAATGATTTTTTAAGAGGATATCATGACCGGCAGAGAATTTAAGGATTTTACTTTCCAGCAACTCGCAAACATAGCCACGGCATTTGCAAGTCCAAAAAGACTTGAAATATTAGACCTCCTTTCACAGGGTGAAAAGGATGTTGATTCTTTAACCAAAGAAACTAACATGAATTTTGCCAACACTTCTCGCCATCTGCAAATCCTAAAGAATGCAAAGATTGTTCAGAGCAGGAAAGAAGGAATTCGCGTTATATACTATCTCGCATCAGATGAAGTAATAAAATACTGGAAAAGCTTACAGACCCTTGCTGAACAAAGTGCTGCTGAATTACGGGAAGTTATAAAGTCATTTCTTGAAGAAAGAAGTGTATTAGAACCCATTTCTATGAAAGAATTACAGTCAAAAATTAAGAAAAATGAAATTACAATAATTGATGTAAGACCAAAAGAAGAATACATCAATGGTCATTTGCCCGGCGCAGTCTCTGTACCAATGTCCGAGCTAAAAAGTAAAATAAAAAACTTGCCAGCCGGTAAAGAGATTATTGCTTACTGCCGTGGTAAATATTGTGTAATGGCTCCCGAAGCAGCAAAGATTTTAACCGGGAAAGGATTTAAGACAACAATCATGCAAGATGATGTTAACTCTTGGCGCTTTGCCGGATTAAAAATTGAAACTAATTAATCATTAGTTTAGGAAAATTTATTATGAATTCTGAATCAAATGAATTAATTGCCGGACTTTTTTCAGATTCGATGAATATAGAGATTTTGTGCTCTATTTATGAAAACGAAGTTACGGCGGACTCAAAAGAAGGAATAAATTATGATGGACGGAATGGGTTGGAGCGGGATGTGGTTTGGCTGGATATTCTGGCTCGTGTTGTTAGTGGTTATCATATGGGTAGTGATAACAATAGTGAATAGAAGTCCGAGGTACGGTTCGCAAGAACCTTTGCCACGCCGGGAAGATGCTCTGGAAATCTTAAAAAAACGCTATGCGCGTGGAGAAATTAGTCGTGAACAATTTGAGCAGATGAAAAAAGATTTGATACCTTAATTGACCTTTAAAAGAAAGATAAAGAATATGCAAAGTAAAAATATAGTTATTCTTGGTGGTGGAATCGGCGGGATTGTAACTGCAAATCGTCTTGCAAAATTACTTCCGCAGGGAATAGAAATTTTATTAATTGAAAGAAATAAGCTTCACTCCTTTCCGGCATCTTATTTATGGTTAATGGTAAATAAAAGAAAGCCTCAGCAGATTACTTCGCAAGTGAGCGAACTTGTTAATAAACGGGTAAATATTTTGTTTGACGAAGTGAAACAAATAGACACCGACAACAAAACAATAACTACTGAAAAATCAAACGTAAGTTTTGATTATTTGGTTATAGCTCTTGGCGCCGACTTAGATAAAACACATCTCGATAAACAGCAATACGGCATCCATAATTTTTTTACCTTGGAAGGATCTGCAAAGCTTAGCGAAGCGCTTCAAAACTTCAATGGCGGCAATGTTTCAATTGTGGTTTCATCGCTTCCGTACAAATGTCCGGGCGCTCCTTATGAAAGCGCAATGCTGATTGCGGATTTTCTAAATAAAAAATTAAAAAATAATTTTTCAGTAAATCTCTATACTCCTGAGCCTCAGCCGTTACCGGTTGCTGGTCCCGAGTTGGGCAATTCAGTTAAAGAAATTTTAACTAATAAAGGTATCGGCTTCTACCCGCAGAATCAAATGACTTCTATTAATTACAATGAAAGGAAAGTTGAACTCGCTTCCGGCAATTCAATTAATTATGATTTATTAGTTTTAATTCCACCGCATAAAGCTTCTAAAGTAATTTCTAATTCTGTACTTGTCGATGAAAGCGGTTGGATACCGGTTGATAAAGATACATTACAAACAAGATTTCCAAATATCTTCGCTATTGGCGATGTTACATCAATTACAATTCCGGGCAGATGGCATCCTGATAAGCCAATGAAACTTCCGAAAGCCGGTGTGTTTGCACATTCACAAGCCTTAACTGTTTCTGAAATTATTGCTGCTAAAATTCTGGGCAAAGAATCAAAAGAGATTTTTTGTGCCGATGGCTTTTGCATGCTCGAAGCCGGTGAGGATATTGCAGGTTTTGCTTACGGCGATTTTTATGCAGCCCCGCATCCCGATGTAAAATTAAAACGACTTGGTAAAATTTGGCATCTCGGCAAAGTGCTTTTTGAAAAATGGTGGCTTTCACCTTATGGCTTGAGAAAATCATTTTACAAAACTATGATAGAATTAGGAGCTAAAATTTTAAAAATACCCTTAAGTTTATGAAGACTACTGCTTTTCAATCAATTTGCTTTGGAGTATGATAAATCTCTCGTTAAGC
>JAJYOQ010000646.1 GCA_021796135.1 Bacteroidota bacterium | reverse complement strand
TAATTATTCCTCGATTATAATTTTTTAATTATTAGGAAATAAATTCTTCAGCAATTTGTCATATAATTAAATTTTGTATTTCTATTGCATTCTTTTATAACCTAATTATTCCTACAACATAACGTTGTTGCAACTAACTTGCCGCCCCGAACAAACGGCTAAGGTAAAACGATAACGCCAATAATTCAGAAAATATTTCATAACTAAATAAACTTAAACAACAATGTTAAACGAAAAACGCAAAGCTAAGATTAGTAACAAAGCCGCATCGCGATAGGCGGTCAAGTTGAGTTGCGGGTTATATGTGTTTTTAAATAGCATTTAATGATTCCTTAAATATCTTAATCCCATTAGATAAAATTCTTTTAAGAATATTAATTTCACTTTTATTCCATTCAGGATTAAAACTTTTACTTTTGGGCGTAACTGAAGGAAGATTACATCCCCAAAATAGTTTGTCGTAAACATTATTTATTACTTCTTCATTAGAATCGAAAATTATTTTAACTGATTGGGAAACATCTTCAAATAAATTCCAAGCAGATTTGCATTCATTACAGTCTATGCTTTTCTCATCTCCTACTTTAATCCATTCAACAACTGCATCAAGATTATGAAGCGTTGGTTCTTCAGGCTCAATATTGAGCGCATTTTCAAAAGCATATTCATTTAATTCTTGTTTGCTTGAAAAGTTTAATATCTTTTCCTTTTTGTTTGTCAAAATTCTATCGTTAGAGTTTGAATACCAGATAAGGTAAGAGTCTTTATCATCTAATCTATACCAAAGTATATAATATTTCCCTTTCATTTTAATATTGTTAAAAAAATCATTTTTAGGTTGGTCTGATGATTCCTCTTCCATTTTTTTATTCGCTTTCATTTCTACAATTTCTTCTACCGCTTCTCTTTTATCTTTATTCAAGAATTCATATGTAGCAGCAAACATTGTAGTTGCTAAACTACCCCCATATTTTCTTAAATGAATTGCGACACGAACGAATACAATTATTACGGCTATTATTGCAACTATTACAACCACTAAACTTAATGTATCGTTTCCCATCTTAAAACTTATTATTTGTTAAGCCTATAACGTTAAGTATTTTATCCGAAGTTGAGGCAAAAAATATATAGCTCTTCATTTACAGAACAATTTTTAGCTCTTAATTGAGCTACTTTAGTTATCGCCTCAATTTCGGATAAAATATTGTTGTGCGAAGCCGCTTCCCGTATATTATGGATATTTAATTGACTCATCTTCTTTATTTCTTCTTTATTTCTTCTTTATTTCTTTAATCATTTATTTTTATAATAACTAATTCTACCGGAATGTTTGTAATCTTTTTAATTTTTCTACTACTTATTAGCTTAATGTTAACACTATTAAAACCTATCGGTTATAAACTAGTCATATCTATCCATACTTGTCAATATACTAACCCGCTTTCTTTATCCTTTATAAATTTTTCTGCCGGAAATGCATATTGCCAATAAAAATCTTTATCGGCATTCGGATGCTTTATCGCTAATGCATACGGCAGCTTTGAAGTGTAACTCTCTTCCGTCTTCCGTGAATAATGCTTTACCCGCATTTCATTCTTAACTTGATCAAGCAATTTTGGTTTATTTTGCTTTTGTGGTACTTCGGCTGATGCTTCTCTAAATCTTATCCCCCAAGCATCGTGTATTCTATTGAAATGCGACTCCGGCAACTTTCCCGCTATATTATTTTTTGTTACTGATTCCAATGGAAATCCATCACTGTTATGTAAAAAGTTTACCCATCTCGTTTTCTTTTTGCTACAATAACTTCGGATTTTTTAAGGAATTGTTTCCCTCTATTAAATCCCTTAATAACTTAATTATTTCCCTTTCTTATGTCAAGTAATGATAAAAAAAATAATCATAAAATTTTACACGAATAATTATTACTAATGTTACTCAACCTTCGGAAAAATGGAGTGATGAAATGGACTAATTTTTTCCAATATTCCAATATTCCAATGCTCCAACATTCCATTTCTCCAAATGGAAATCCTTCGTTAGATGTGTTATTAGTATTTCTATAAGCCAAAAAGTGAAAAATGTCCTAAAGCGGGATGTTCCCATGTTTCTTCCGGGGAATTGTATCGACTTTCGTTTTCAATAATCTAAAAGCTTGAATAAGCTTTATCTTAGTTTCCTTTGGCTCTATGACATCGTCGATAAAGCCCCGCTCGGCGGCAATATATGGATTGGCAAACTTGGCAATATATTCGGAAAGTTTCTTCTCCAATTCTTCTTCTGGATTTTCCGAACTAGCAATTTCTTTTTTGAAGATAATTTCTACCGCGCCTTTAGGTCCCATTACGGCTATTTCTGCTGAAATCCACGCAAAATTAAAATCTCCCCGGATATGCTTCGAATTCATTACATCATAAGCGCCGCCGTATGCTTTACGAGTAATAACCGTTACTTTTGGAACCGTAGCTTCGGCAAAGGCATAAAGTAATTTAGCTCCGTGACGGATTATGCCGTTCCACTCTTGTTCTGTACCTGGTAAAAAGCCGGGAACGTCTTCCAAAACTAAAATTGGTATATTAAATGCATCGCAAAACCTTACAAAGCGAGCACCTTTTACC
>JAJYOQ010000097.1 GCA_021796135.1 Bacteroidota bacterium | reverse complement strand
TTTAACTTTACTTATTATATTTATGATTACCAGCCCTTTTCTAATTACCGGAGCCTTAAAAGTCAAACTTCCTCAATCTTCATCTGCTGAGACTACGGTAAATAACAGCATTGAAGTTTATCTAAATGCTCAAAACCAGATATTCCTAAACAATAAGCAAGTGGATATTACCCAATTACCTACAGATTTGCAGACTGACTTTATTCAAAAAAATAATAGAGATGTTATTGTCAAAGCCGATAAAAATGCTATTTATGGTAATGTAGTACAGCTGCTTGATGCACTTAAAAATGCGGGAGCTACTAAACTTCTGATGGCTACTATGAAAAAATAGTTTTCCTTAAGGAAGATTATTTTCTTAATTCAAATCAACTATCAATGGAAAAATTGAGCAGTAAAAATATAGCGCTGATAACTTCTATTGCCGCTCATTTAATAATTATTCTAATTATTTCACTTTCATTCAATTCATCTCCTAAAATTTTCAGGGATAAATACGTCGAAATCGGATTCGGGGGTATTACAGAATCAAATTCTCCCGGTTCGCCGGGCGGCGGAATCGTAACTCATAAAAGGACGGAAAAAGTAAAGTTAAAGAAAAAAGAGAAAATTAATATCCGGAAAGATTTTGTTAAAAGAGCTAAAATTGTTTCTAGTCCTGTTGCTGCAGATACCGGAAAAGCTTTATCAGTTAATGGCGGGAATAACACCGGAAATAATAATTCAAACGGTAAGCCCGGCAGCGGCGGAAATGGAAATGGGGAAAATGGTAGTGGTCCTCCTAAAGCCGGAATTTTAATAAACAGGGATATTTATTATGTGGCAGTTGATCAAATGCCTGTGCCTATCGGCGGTATGAATAATCTTAAAGCAAGGGTTGTCCGTCCTCCCGCTGCCTCAGCCAATAATATTCATGGAACTGTATATATACTTGCCTTTATAAATGAAATGGGGATAGTAACAAAAGTATCTGTCTTAAAGGGTCTAGGTTACGGATGCGATCAATCGGCAATAAACGCAGTCCGTCAAACAAGATTTGAAGCCGGTGAACTAAAAGGTGTCCCTGTAAAAGTCCAACTAACAATTCCGGTGTATTTCTAAAATTATTTCAAATAACAATCCTTAATATTAAACTTTTTACTTTTGCCTTTTTACATTTGCCTTCCCTATTGCCCTTTGCCTCAGGAATTCTATCAACCCAGGCAAAATTGATATAACAATAATAGCTGCAATTACTAAAGAGAAATTATTCTTAACTACTTCAACATTACCGAAATAGAATCCGGAGTAAACTAATAGCGCAACCCACAAAGCTGCTCCTAATATGTTGTATATGATAAACTTTGAATAAGTCATTCCCCCGATTCCTGCTACAAACGGGGCAAATGTTCGGATAATCGGAATAAAGCGCGCTATAATTATTGTTTTCCCTCCGTATTTCTCAAAAAATTTATGAGTTCGCTCCAAATACTCTTTTTTGAAAAATCTTACTTTTTCTTTATGAAAAACTTTTGGTCCGATAAAATGACCGATCCAGTAGTTTAATGTATCTCCTATAATCGCAGCTAAAGCAAGAATTAGAAACAAATAATTTTCGTTAAGTACACCTCTTGCTGCAAATGCTCCTGCTGCAAATAAAAGTGAATCACCGGGAAGAAACGGTGTAAGCACAAAACCGGTTTCCGCAAATATTACCGCAAATAAAATCGCGTATGTCAATGTCCCATATTGCGTTATTATAATATTTAGATTGACATCCAGATGAAGGAAAAAACTAATGACTTCTTTGATAAATTGCATAATAAGTTATATAAATAATATTTTGAAAATGTTAAAAATAATTCAGGATATTAAGGTTTGATTTATATATCTTCAATATAATCTAGATCAACCCCGTAAGTTTCTCTTAAAAAGTAAAGGGATGTAAAAGCTATAATAAAAACCGCAATTCCTACTGCCAGGGTAGAATAAATAATTCCAAGCGAACCTCTTAAAAAGCTAAAGGCAAGAGTAATCGGTATTACTGAACCTCGAATAAAATTAGGAACTGTCGTCGTTACCGTGGCTCTAAGATTAGTGCCGAATTGTTCTGAGGCAGACATTACAAATACTGCCCAATAACCGTTGGCGATTCCAATAAGTGTGCATAATAAATAAAACTCAAATGTGCTTAAACCATTAGAAAAAAGATAAACTAAAGCAAGTATTCCCGTTAAAGTAACAAAAACTAATATTGCTTTTTTTCGACTTTTTAATATTTGACTAAGAAAACCGCTAGCAAAATCACCTATAGTTAATCCGAGGTAAGAAAAAAGAATTGCATTCCCGGCTTTAATTGTACCGGTTACTCCAAGGGCTTTTGCAAATTCCGGTGAAAATGTAATTAGTATACCTATAACAAACCAGTTAGGTAATCCAATTAAAATGGAATTAATATATCTTAAGAACCTGTCTTTATTTGTAAACAAGCTAAAGAAATTCCCTTTCTTAATATTGGATAATTTAATAGAATTATACATTCCTGATTCAAATAGGCTTAAACGTGTTATTAGTAAAATTATTCCAAGCGCTGCACCGATTATATATGCGGTTTGCCATGAGAAAATATCTCCGACTATACCGCCTAGAATGGCTCCCATAACTCCTATTGATGCAACCATTGTTGTACCGTAGCCGCGTGTTTCTTTGGTCATTACTTCACTGACAAGAGTTATTGCAGCCCCCAATTCACCTGCCAATCCTACTCCGGCTAAGAATCTTAATGCAGCATACATTCCGATTGACGTAACAAACGCATTTAGAAAATTAGCTGCGGAATAGAGGAAAATTGATCCAAAAAGAACCGAAATGCGTCCCTTTTTATCACCCCATATTCCCCATAATATACCACCGATTAGCATTCCGCCCATTTGCATATTTAAAAGAAAAACTCCCGAATCAATCAGCTCGTTACCGTGAAATCCCAGATATTTTAAGCTTGGAACACGAACTATTCCGAAAATGAGCAAATCATATATATCTACAAAATAACCGAGTGCAGAAACTAGAACAGTAAGATTTAAAACTTTTTTTGTTAATTCTTTCTTCTGATCATTCATAACTTGGTTCCTTTAATTTTTCCTATCCAGGGCAAAACCAATAATTTTTTCAAGTACTTGATCAAATGTATAACCTGCAGCCTCTGCAGAACGCATAAAACCCGCGCCTTCCGTTAAATCGGGATTCGGATTAACTTCCAGGACAAATATTTCGTTATCTTTTGTCAAGCGCATATCTACTCTGCAGTAGTCACGACATTCCATTGCCTTAAATGAAGCAATAGCTATTTCTTTAGCTTTCATTTCAATTTCAATCGGTAAATTTGCAGGGCAGCTAGGAATAGTTTTGTGATACGCTTCATGATTAGGATCCCACTTTGCCTGATAACTGACAATATCAAATAGATGCTCGGGCATTTGACTAAAATCTATTTCACTTATTGGAAGTGCAACGGGATTACTATTACCAAAAATTGCAACATTTAATTCTCTGCCTTCGATAAATTCCTCAATAAGAGCCGGCTGAAGAAAAGACTGGTGGACATAATTTATTCTTTTTAAAAGCTGTTTGTTATTCTCAACAATAGAATCGTTCTCAATTCCTACACTTGCATCTTCAAATGCCGGTTTAACAATAAGCGGGAATTTTAAGTTATGCTTTAAATTGCCGTGATTCTCCTTTACTAGCATAAATTTAGGAGTATTTATACCTTGCGTGTTAAGTATTCGCTTTGCAAGAACTTTATTTTGGCAGTTGGCTAAAGAAATCGGAGGAGCGCCTGTATATGGTATTCCCAATAGCTCAAGCACCCCAACCATATTCATTTCAAGCCTTGAATTTTCTTTATACAATTCAATAAAATTGAAAATTACATCCGGTTTGTTCTTTTTAACATCAATTAAAAGTGAATTGAGATCGTCTTGCAGATTAAAAGAATAGGCATCAAAACCTGCGGAATTAAGCCGTTTTACTAATATTTCATATTCTTCAATTGGGGTTAGATTTTCTACCTCAAAATAAGGGACAAAATTCATCTCTTTAGGATCAGTAATTGCCGGTCTTACATACAAATCCGGATTTGCTTCGTTAAAAGCTATGGCTACTTTTAGTTTTTTATTCATAACAAAATAAAAATAAAGAAAAATAGCTTTTATACAAAATTCATTAGTGATTTAATCAAAATGATTCTTTATCTTTTAGAATAAAAAAAACCAAACTTATGAGTTTCTATCCACAACCTTACAAATATCAGTGCGGACCATTTGCATTAAAATATGCTCTTGTAATGCTAGGTAGATTTGAAAACGAAAGAGAAATCGGAAAGAAAGCCGGCAGTACTTGGTGGTATGGTACAGATGAGATCGGTCTTGCAAAAGCTGCGAAAAATTTTGACTGCAATATGAAATATTTCCGGCGCGAAACACCGGATGAAGCTATAAAATCTTTGAAAGATCACCTCAAGATGGGATTGCCATGCATTCTCAGCGTGGACTCATGGGAACATTGGTTTACGGTTATAAATGAACAGCAAGACAAATTTATTGCAGTTGATAGCGGGCTGGATAAAGTAATTATAATCCTTACTGAAAATCAACTTCTAAAACGTTGGAAATATATTGATGAAGAAACCGGATATACCAGCTACGATGGTTATGCATTGACTCCTAAATTTAAAACTTCAACTAAAGCAAAATTTTCACTTGAGAAAGCACGCTTTGTAATGCGTGACCGTAATAAACAGCTTGCAGAAAAATGGGATACTTATTTTAATGATTTAATTAATATTTGCCGTCCCAGGACCCCAATTTCTAAAAGAACAATATCGTTTAATGAATTCTTAAGACGGCATGAAAATATGCTGGTAAAGCAAGTAGCCAATTGGCACGGTACACCCACTTATCAAGAACTAAAAAAAATTCTTACCAATATGCAGTTTGTTGCGGAGGTATATGACCTAGTAATTTATCATGATGACCAAAAGAAAGCACTTGTTGATCTGGCATCTATTTTAATGATGTACTCTTGCGGTAAATACGGAATGGACCCAATTTATTAGTAATATTTAGGAGTTATTATGGAAGGAATAATTGAAAGAAATAAAAAAATCCTTACTAGGGATTGCTGCGCACTTCTTTTAATCGATATCCAGGAAAAAATACTTTCTGTTATGAAAGAACCTGAAATGGTTGTAAATAATTCATTAAAATTAATTAAGGGTTTTAAAATTTTAAATGTACCGATTTTTTATACCGAACAATATCCTAAAGGACTCGGCACTACCGCAGCTCCTCTGTTATCCGAGATGGAAGGATTGAATGCAATTCAGAAAACTAGCTTTAGCTGTTTCGGCGCCGGTAATTTCTTTACTCGGCTCAGGGACAATAAGGTAACTCAGGTCGTAATTGCCGGAATTGAAGCTCATGTTTGCGTTCAGCAAACTGTGCTGGACTTGATTGCAAGCGGTTTTCAAACTAATATTGCTGCCGATGCTACATCTTCAAGAAAAGAAATGGATTATAAATTTGCTTTAAAAAGAATGAGAGCTCACGGAGCAGAGGTTACAACAACTGAAGCGATTTTGTTTGAGCTGCTTACAAATAGCGAAACCGAAGAATTTAAGGAAATCTCTCAAATAATTAAATAATATTTAGGGTATTTAATTTTATTAAAATTAAATTAAAAAATTATTGTAAATTTGTATAAAATATTTAATTATTAAAAAGAGTAATAAATAAAAGATTAATTTCAATTGAACAACTTTTCCTGTACAATTTATGATCTTTAAGTTTTGATGGAAAAAATAAAAATAATGAAGTATAAGAGGGATTTTTTATTATCAAAATTATTAAGCAGCTTTTTTACTAAAAAAGAGATCACTGCTTTAAATAAAAAACTTGAAATTAAAAGTAACTCTAGTATTAAAAATTCTTCTTCAAAATCCAACGAGCTTCAGAATCCAAGTTCTGCTGCTGATATAGAAATTGATTTAATAATAACTTTCGCATTAGGAAATTTATCTAGTTCAAAATACCTCGAATTCTTATTCCACCTCGGTCAATACACAATTACCACCGGTAAAAACGATCAAGCCATCTATATACATGAAAATATCTTAAGAGAAACAGAAGGTAAAATAGATTTTGAAAATTTTTATGCAAATGCTTCACTTGCGCTCGGTGAGCTTTATAGCAGACAAGCATTATGGAAATTATGTCTTAACTATATTAAGCAGGCTAACAAAATTTTTAGAAAACAAAATAATCTTAAAGGCGCGTCTAATTGTGAAAACTTACTAGGAACGGTTTATGGCGAATATGGTAATCTTAAAAAAGCTAAGGAGCATTTCGAAAAAAGTATCTCCCTTCTTGATCCATTAAAAGATCCAGAATTAATTGGTAAAATTGAGAATAACTTAGGTATTACATATAATATCCAGGGTGAATTAGATACTGCATTATCATATTATAACAGAGCCCTGGCTAATTTTGAAAAAGTTCGCGATCTTAAACGTATGGCTGAAGTTCATCACAATATGGGCATGCTATATTCGAAAAAAGATTCATCCCGTCTGGCGATTAAAGAATTTGATGCAAGCATTGCCTTTGCAAAAAGAATTAATTATAGGCAATCATTAGTGATGTCATACCTTAGTAAAGCCCATCTTTTAATAACGCAGCAGGATTTTAACCTTGCCGAAGCATTGACCAATGAGGCTTTCGAACTTTGCAATTTAATTAATGACAAGATGGCAATGGGAGATGTTTTTAAATTAAAAGGAATTATTCAGCGCCACTTTAAGAAATATTCTTTGGCTGAGCATTATCTATATACTAGCATAAGAATTAACAAAGAACTCAAAAATGAATTAAATGATGCCGAGTCTGAATTTGAACTTGGTATTTTATATTCTGAAAAGGGAGAATTGAAAGAAAGCAAAAAACATTTTCTTGCAGCACTCAAATATTTCAAAAAAATAAAAGCGCAAAAGGAAATAAAAGAGATTGAAAGAAATCTAAAAAATATATATTCAATTTAGTCCTATTATTAAAATGTTTAGAACCCTCTTCACAACTTTACGAGCAAAAATTCTTACCGGTTACATTGTTGTTATTTTAATCATGATTTGCGTTATGATTTGGAGTTTGTATAACTTCAACAGACTTAATGAATCATTCAGATCTATTATTGTTCAAAACTATTCAAGTATAGTTGCCGCTGATAATATGGTCAGGTCTCTTGACGATCAGACTAACGCTTTATTTTTAATAATTGATAAGGAAGATTCTCAACATGGGGAAAAGCTGTTTGATGATGCAAAGCAGGATTTCTTTTTTTGGTTCGAAAAAGCCAGAGAGGCTGCATACACCCCGGATCAAATTACATATTTGGACAGTCTAAATGATCAATATAGAATATTCCTTAATGAAATCAGCTCTGTAGTTAATAATACTATTATATTTAATAACTTATCTCAAAAAAACCGGTACATACAAGCAATAAATCTCATCTCGAATATAAAGTCAAAATGTTATCATATTTTTGAAACTAATCATAATTTTATCAGCAGGGCAGATGAACGTGTACAATCAATTACCCGGATTGCCGCGTTTACAATGCTTTTCTTAGCAATACTCGGTACCGTTGTTAGCTTGATTTTTAGTACTAAGTTTTCACAATTTATTGTTAGACCCGTCAAAGAGCTCACTAGATCAGTCAAATATGTCGCTGCAGGAAATTTTGATCAGGCAATTCAAACGGATGATTCGGATGAAATAGGAATTCTTGCCGATGAGTTTAACAGTATGGTCGGAAAGCTTAAAAAGTACGAGGAACTTAATATTAATAAAATCCTTTATGAAAAAAGAAAGTCTGACGTTATTGTTGAAAGTATCAATGATCCTGTGCTAATGGTAAATAGCAATATGGAAGTCCTGCTTGCCAATAAAGCTTTCCAGGAGGACTTTGGATACTTGCAAGCAGGTAAATCTTTTTTGAACGATGTTATTAAAGATGAAAATATTCTAAATAAGATTAAGAAATACTTCCAATCTAAAGCTTCGACTAGTGAAGAGGAGGATTCTCTCCGCATTATGGATAACAACGGAAGTGTGAGGTTTTATAAAATTAGATATTCTTCAATCATTCTTCCGGAAAATGATATAAATGCTGCTTTAATTGTATTCAGCGATATAACAAAATATGAAGAATTAGATCGGTTAAAGTCCGAATTTGTTGCAAAAGTTTCCCATGAATTGAAAACCCCGCTTACATCTATGGGCATGGCTATAGGAATACTTGATGACGATGTGGTTGGTGAACTCTCGATAAAGCAAAAAGAATTGATTGAGTCTATGAAAGAAGATTACGATAGACTTAATAGGCTTGTGAAGGAAATTTTGGAACTTTCGCGAATTGAATCTGGAGGCATTCAACTTAATTTTGATAAGATTGAAATCTCTCCTCTTATTGAAGAGTGTATAAAACTTTTTTCTTTACAATGCCAGGAGAAGAAAATTTCACTTAATTATTCTGCTGAAGATCACTTACCAAAAATATATGCCGATTATGATTATTTAACCAGAGCAATTGGTAATTTTATCGGGAACTCAATTAAGTTTACTGAAAAAGAGGGTGAAATTAACGTTTTTACTAAAAGGAATAACGGTAACATTATTATTACAATTTTGGACACAGGCGCAGGAATTAGTCCTGAATATATTGATAAAATATTTGATAAGTTTGTACAGGTTAGCGGAAGTAGACCCGGAAGTGTCGGCTTGGGTTTGACTATCGCAAAAGAGATTATAGAACTTCATAAAGGTTCTATAAATGTTTCCAGCCGACTTGGTCAGGGCAGTAAATTTGACATAATTATCCCGGCTTGCAAAGATGAGTAAATGTAGAGTTTTGGTCGTAGACGATGAAATTAATATTTTAAAGGTTATTGAACTTTCCTTAAGCTCTCAAAATTTTCTACCGGAAATTTTTAGTAATCCCTTGGAAGCACTAAAACGTGCTCAGGAAATATATTTTGATATTGTATTTGTCGATTTAAAAATGGAGCCTATCGACGGATTACAAGTTCTAAACCAGCTTAAAAAAATATCTCCCGATTCTACTATTGTACTTATGACTGCACATGGATCTATTGAAACTGCAGTTGAAGCAATAAAGGGTGGCGCTTATGATTACATAACCAAACCTTTTACGCATAAAGAATTTATCCATTTGACAGAAAAAGTCTTTGAGCACCATTTACTTCTTAAAGAAATTAAAGGATTAAGAGCACAAATCAATGAATCATTTGACACCGGTGAAATAATTTCAAATAATCCCCAGATGAGGGAAATATTAAAATTGAGTAAAGATATTGCCGGAAGTGATATTTCTGTGCTTATTGAAGGTGAAAGCGGAACCGGCAAAGAAATTCTTGCCCGGTTTATTCATCAATATAGTAAAAGGAATTCAAATGCTTTTGTGACAGTAAATTGTGCGGCTATTCCCGAAAGTCTTTTTGAAAGTGAGGTATTCGGACATGTTAAAGGGTCTTTTACCGGCGCATTAAAAGATAGAATTGGAAGATTCGAAACAGCAGATCAGGGAAGTGTCTTTCTGGATGAAGTTGGAGAAATTCCGAAACCAATGCAAGTTAAACTTCTCCGCTTTTTACAAAACATGGAATTTGAAAGAGTCGGTGAAAGTATTTCAAGAAAAATAAATGTCAGAATTATCAGTGCCACTAATAGAAATATAGACGAAGATATTAAAAACGGCGATTTTCGGGAAGATTTTTATTATCGAATGAGCGGCATCAGGATAAAATTACCCCCATTAAGAGAGCGGAAAGAAGATATTCCGTTATTAATTGAGTATTTTTTAAAGAAATATTCTCCAGAAGTTGAAATAACTTTATCTCCGGAAGCTGCTAAGTTACTAAGTGAATATAATTGGCCGGGAAATATTCGGGAACTCGAAAACGTAATAAATCGTGCAATTATTTTAGCTAAAGATCAAATTATCAAGAAAGATCACCTTCCGGGTGAAATTTATCATGAAAGTAATGATGAATTTAATACAGAAATGCTTAGTTTAAATGAAATTGAAAAAAAATATATAATAAAAGTACTTAGCCAATTCAATAATCCCAAAGATGCTGCAAGAATCCTTGGAATATCTTTAACTACGCTTTGGCGCAAAAGGAAGGAATATAAAATTTGAAAATCGTTCATAATGAAATTTGAGATAAGGCAGAAATTTCATAATGAAATTTGTAACCATAAAAATTATAAAGACTTAAAAAAATATTTCATTTTGAAAATAAATTAATTTATTTTGAATACCTTAATTTTAATTTGATAATTAATATTGCTAAAATTGCAATAAATCAACGGTATATTTTGTTGAAAAAGGCAATAATATTCCGGCATAGCATTTGAGAAATAATAGTCGTTATTAATTAACAAACAATAAACAAAACAATGGAGATAAAACACCCATGAAACAATCTATCTTTATCACAGTGCTCACTATTGCTGCATTCGCAATTGCGTTGGCAATATACAACCTCGTTTTCGGAAATCCTGCTAATTTTGCCGATGGAGTTGGTCGTTCAAATCCGCAAGGAAATTTGCTCGGAACTATTTATACCGGCGGTCCTCTTGTAGTTCTATTAGTTATGCTATTATTGATGGACATAGCAATAATTTTTGAAAGAATTCTTACTTTGAAAAAAGCAGGCGGAAAAAAAGCTGTTGCAAATTTCTTCAAAGATGTTATCGGCTCATTAGAAAGAAGTGATTATGATGGCGCAATTGAAGCTTGTGATAATCAAAGAGGTTCAGTAGCTAATGTTATTAAAGCTTCTCTTATGAGATATAAAGAATTAACTGCACATGGCAAGTCAGTCGATGCAGAAAAACAATTAGCAGAAGTTCAACGATCTGTTGAAGAAGCTTCTATGCTTGAAACTCCTATGCTCGAAAAGAATTTAATTACACTTTCAACTATAGCATCTATTGCAACAATGGTTGGACTATTAGGAACAGTAGTAGGTATGATTAGAGCATTTGCTGCTCTTGCAAGAGCCGGCGCTCCGGATGCTATACAGCTTGCAACAGGTATTTCTGAAGCACTTATCAATACCGCAGGCGGTTTGATCACTGCAATCTTAGGTATTGTTGCATATAACTTTTTTGTTAACAAAGTTGATAATTTTACATACCTTGTTGATGAAGCAAGCTATAATGTTATTCAAATCCTTAAATCCAAATAAAGAGGCTTAATAATGCCAAAGATAAAAAAATCTCGTCTTCCTGTAAGAATTGATATGACTCCCATGGTAGACGTTGCCTTTCTATTATTAACGTTCTTTATGCTTACTACGCAGTTTTCACCTGC
>JAJYOQ010000096.1 GCA_021796135.1 Bacteroidota bacterium | reverse complement strand
GCCCAAAAGATTGAAGGGCAACAATTCCTGCAAGAAGCGAAAGAGGAATTGCTGTGCATGATATTGCAGCCGTCCTAAAATTAAAAAGGAAAAGAAGCAAAACAATAACAACTAAAATAGCGCCGAGCATAAGCGAACCTTCAATATTGCCGAGCGCAGTATGAATAAAGTCTGCAGGACGGAATAATTTTATCAGATTAATATTTTCGGAGCTGAATGCAGACTGCATTCCATTTAGCGCAGCTTCAACATTTTTAGTAACTTCAAGGGTGTTGGTTCCATACTGACCGTAAATCATCATCATTACGCCGGTTTTGCCTTCAATCGTTGCGCTGCCTATCGGGGGTTCCGGCGCTATCAAAACATCGGCAACATCGCCAAGAGTAATATTCAAATTATTTTTATGAACAACAATTGTTTTTGCAAGTTCTGCAGCGGTTATAGATTGACCTTCCGTTTGAAGCACGATCCGCTGATTATTATTTTCAATGAATCCGGAACCTTCCACAGCAGTAGCGCGTTTGGCTGCTGTAAGTACCTCTTCAATAGACAAGTTGTATTTAATAAGTCTATCCGGATGAACTTGAATTTGAAATTGTTTTACTTCACCGCCAAACACTGTAACGTTTGCAACTCCGGGTACGGAAAGTAGCCTTCGTCTTAAAATCCAATCCGCAAAGGTTCTAAGCTGCATCGGAGTTTTTTCACTTGAAGTCAAACCAATAACAAGCGTTAATCCGGTAGAAGGAACAAGCGGGGTCATCTCCGGCTGTTTAACTCCTGCCGGCAATTGACCTGCTAAAGTTGCGAGACGTTCCGTTACAAATTGACGATCAATATAAATGTTACTGCCTTCTTTAAAGGTAGCAGTAACAACTGAAATTCCTTGAATTGATTTTGATCTAAGCGAGGAAATGCCGACAATACCATTTACAGTATTCTCAATTGGCTGGGTAACAAGAACTTCAACTTGTTCCGGCGATAGTCCGGGGGCTTCTGTTTGAATGACTGCTTGAGGAGGAGCAAACTCCGGGAAGACACCGAACTTTGCTTGTGTAAGTGTGTATATTCCATAACCAATAAAAAGAATACTTAACGCTATTATAATCCCGCGAAAGCGAAGTGAGAACCTGACAACAGAATTTAATAATCCATGTTCTTCAATCATTATCGCCCCCACCGCTTTGGCTGCCTTGACTCGGCGTTAGCTCCTCTGATAATAAAAGCTGAACGCCGCTTTTTACAATGGTCAATCCCGGAATTATTATACCGTTTATATTTGGCACAAAGTATCCGTAATCAATAGGATTATCAACAGAAATCGATACTCGATTAAATTTATTAGGAGATATTTCCCGGTAAATCCAGGCTTTCCCTTGATACCAAACAATTGATGAATCACTAACAATTACTCCCGGCAGCTCTCTTCCGATTGGCAGAGATGCTTTTATATTCATTCCTCCGCTTAAAGTAGTATTAGTTGTGATATAATAAAGTGTTTTCGTTTGAAACTGCGCATTTGAAAGGTGACCTTCCGAAATAAATCTACAGGAAATTCTATTATTTAAACCTGAAGAAGAATTTATGAAAATACTTTCCGGAGTCTTAATGTTAATTTCATTTGGCGGCAATGATATTTGTATAAGCACGTCATTAAATGACAGCAGTCTTTGTAGTTTAGCTGTATCGTTAAATATCCAATTTGAAAGCTTATATCCCCATTGCTCAAGAATAGAACTTTTTTGACTCATTAAACTTGAAAAAGCGGAATTAACATCTGCCTTATCGGATAAAAAAGCTGCCTGTGAAGCTTGATAATCTTGTTCGCTTGTAAGACTTTTTTCATATAAACTCTTTATTCGTTCAAAATTTTTCTTTGCAATTAAAAGATTTTCTCTTGATTTCTCCAACTGAGCTTTAACTGCCTCATAACTTTGAGCATCCTTAGCTAAATCTTGAATCGAAACAACGGTGCCGTACGCTTCCAATTGAACTTGATGTAATGTTTGAACTAGTTTAGTTGTTGTTATTCCGGAGTTAGTCTGTTCAGATGGTCTTAAATCAATTGTTGTAACACCATTTTCAATTTGAACGTGTGAAATTCCGATTGGACTGTCTTTTACTGAAGAATTGTCCTGATTATTTTTTTTATTTTGTATAAAATACCATGCAGCAACTGCAAGAATTACAAAAATAAATATGGATAATGTTAATTTCTTTTTACTATTAATTTTCATCTCTCAAAATTCTTTGTTTTGTTAATATAAAATAATATCCTTAAAAGGTAACCTTCTATGTGATTTCTAGAGAAACGGACAAAAGTAGGATGGCTAAATACGGAGAATGGAAATATCTATATATATATTATTATGAAAGATTTTCGGTAAGGATTTTAGCGCACTAAAACGATATGACCCAAAATAGTTGATACAATAAGAATCATGTGATGTTAAGAATGAATCAGGATTGAAAAGTTTTTTATTATTATTTTTTAGTTTATCGATTGAGGAAATTAGGCTATAATTTGCAGTTTCAATAAAGGAATGGCTTTCAATATTAAAATTTTGTTCCGCTTCTTTAGCACATATTTCGTTCGTTGAAGAGAAAAAAAGGGCTATAAGAATAAGAATTAAATATTTTGACTTATAAGATTTCATATATATAACAAATATAACAAAATTGCTAAAATAAAGTTGTTAATCACGTCAATAAATTTGCTCTCTATTTTCTTCCCCTGAAATAAAAGCCGGGCTTTAAGCGCGTTTTCATTTTGCTTATAGCCCGGATATTCAAATAATTAAAATAATTATCTTTCTGAATGCCTCTTAATATATTTAAATTATCATCTATTTCTGAGGTATTTTTCGACGGTTATTTTATCATTAGCATCTTCTTTACAGACTGAAACAATTCGCCGCCTGCTGCCTTTGCCCTTATCATGTATAAATAAACTCCACTTGCAAGCTTACTTCCGTCAAAACTAACACTATATTCGCCGACACTCTTTCTTTCGCTAACCAATATCGCTACGTTCTGCCCTAGAACATTATAGACAGAGACAGTCACATCAGCCGGTCTCGCAATATCGAATGTAATTATAGTTGTTGGATTAAACGGATTTGGATAGTTCTGTGATAAGTTAAATGTTAACGGCTTTGTATATTTATTTGCAGCAATTCCTGTAATGATTGTACTTGCCTTACTTATTGCATCATTAAGCAGTGCAATGCTATATTGATGATTGTGAATTCCGCCGCTTTCATCGGATTCCGCGTAAGTCATATTGAATTGAGCTTCCGAAAAATAAGCTGAATCACTTGCATTTTTTAAACTACTGGATGCTGTTGTAACTTTGGCATTTGCAACTGAATCTAAAGCTTGGAAATCACTTTTCCATTTAGCTACTAAAGCTATAGAAGAATCCGCGGTCATAGCTGAATGGCACTTTGTGCAAGAAGCATCAACACTTCCGTCAGGCTCTTTTACAAATACCGACCATGTGTGTCCTTTGAACATATTAGAACTGGATCCGTCAACTCCGGTGTTGTACATGTGGCAGTCTATACACTTTATTCCGTTCATTGACGTAATGTTTGAAATATTTTGACCACCGGTACCGGAATTAATGTTATAACTTAAATGGTTAGTTCCCGGAAATCGTAAATTCCCGTGACACTGTCCGCATAAAGAATCAGAATTACTCATAACCTGATACGTTTTCGTAGATGAATTAAAGTAAGAAATGACATCGGGGTTATGAGGATTATGACAGGCAATGCAGCTTACATTCGGGAAATCTATTGTATCTGCCGGAACAGTTGATGAGGTGAATGTGCCATTTGTCGTTGTATAAAAATTACCTAGCGCTTGAGCTTCTGTCATACCGCCTTTTAGCGTTACCGAAGTAGGCGCATGACATGCAATACAGTCTTCGCCTGCTATTACTTGAGCGGGAGTTAGACCGGTATCGTTTGCCGCTAATTCACCTGCTACATCCGATTGACCCTTATGCCCGTGCTTACTCGAAAGCCATGCATCATATATTCTGTGGTCAGTATCTGGATGCCTCACAGTCCCGTGACAATTTCCGCATAAATCATTTGCTGTTTTTACAGCGTCATAAGTTTTTGTAACTGAATTAAATACTCCGAATGTTGTCATATCGCTTTGATGGCAAGTCTGACAATCAACGTTAGGCCATGCGGATGTATTTGCCGGTTGTGTGCTGCTGGTATATTTGCCGCTGGTTGTCGAAAAGAAGTATCCCATTGCTTGAGTTTCAGTCATTCCCCCATTTACTGTGTCTGCTGTCGGTGCATGACATGAAATGCAATCTTCGGCTTGAGATCCGGCTATAACTGAATCAGGCGTCTGACCAACCCAATTAGCTGAAAGTTCTGTAGCTACATCGCTTTGTGAATGTGAATGTTTACTGTTCGCCCATAGTGATGCTTCAGCAGTATGGCATGATTGACAGGTTTGGGAATAGATATTATTTTGTAAGCTCAAAATAAAGAGCAGACTTAATAAGATTAAAAAAGAAATCCTTGTTTTCATAATTATACCTTTAACTTATTTTCAATATTTTTCACATTCAAAACTATATAAGAAGCATATCAGTGGATAATTAACAATAATGAAAAATCATTCACTATTTGTTTGAATCTTGTTAAGTCAGAAATATTTCACTATTTATAAGGGTATAAATTTGTAAGATTATGGAAATTTTAATTGCCGAAGATGACGAACAAATTGCAAATTCACTGAAAAAAAATTTTAGCGAGGAAGGTAATCATGTAATTATAGCTAAAGACGGCGAAGAGGCAATCCATTTCTCGGATTCGATTACATTTGATGTGGTTCTTCTTGATTGGAGAATGCCTAAATTTAGCGGTATCGAAGTATGCCGATATATAAGAAAATCTGGCAATAATGTACCGGTTATATTACTGACTGCTTTAAGCCAGGTAAAAAATAAAGTTGAAGCATTATATCTCGGAGCAGACGATTACGTTACAAAACCTTTTTCTTTTGAAGAACTAAATGCCAGGATAACTGCAGTCGTCAGAAGATACCAAACAAACACAAATGAATTGTCCTTTAATGATATAACTATAGACTTAATTGGCAGAAAAGCAATTACCCCTCATGGAGAAATCCATCTTTCAACTAAAGAATTTGATCTTCTTAAGTATTTTATTATTCATAAAGGTTCTATTATGAGTAAAGAGGATATATGCAGGGAAGTGTGGGATTTAGATTTCGTACCGGCAACAAATATCGTTGAAGCTACGGTAAAAAATCTTAGACGAAAGCTGGAAGAAAATAACGAAAAGAATTTAATTAAATCGATTTATGGCGAAGGATATTTATTCATTGCAGAATAAGGTAAAAAAACCTCTCTTTACCGATACCGTAAAACGAATCCTTCTGTGGGATATCGCAATCTTTTTTCTTCTGTTCGTTACATCGAATATATTTACTATAGTTATAACTAACAAAATATTGACCGATAACCTTGATGAACGGCTAAAAAATGAAATAGAAACACTTCTTGATTCTTTTAAAATTCAGCAGGATACAATTCAATTTGTTGGTTACAGTGAAATAAAAGAACCTGACTTTACTACGATTAATTCAGGCGCATTTTTTTTGCAGGTAAAAAGTATAAACGGCAATTTGCTCCTTAGCAGCGACAATCTGAAATCTTTCGGGAAAATTCCCTTCATTGTTTCAGGAATAACATCAAAATATAAATTTGAAAATATAACCGCCGCTAATCATCAGCTTCGTCTTATATATGCACCCATACTTAATGAACAAAATAATATCGCCGCATATATTCAGCTCTCGGTTTTTAGAACAGCATATAGCTCAATAATGCAGAAAATAATTTTGTTTAATTTAGTAAATCTGCCTTTTACGCTCCTTATTATTGCTCTTGTAAGTATTTTCCTGGCAAAAAAAAGTTATTCACCTTTGAACAAAATAATTAGCATTGCTGAAAATATTACGGCTAATAACCTCACATCAAGAATAAACTATAATGCGCATCCCCAGGATGAATTGGGAAGATTAAGAGATACTTTAAATAATCTATTTACACGGCTTGAAGTTCAGATAAATCAAATCTCCCAGTTTTCCGATAACGCTTCACATCAATTAATGACTCCGCTTACAGCAGTAAAAACAGAGCTTGAATACATTCTCAAACGCGAAAGAACTCCGGAAGAATATAAAGACTCTCTAATTATGCTTAATGTCCAAACTGATAAGATGATAAGTATAATAAAATCGCTTTTGGTCATTGCTAAATACAGCAGCAACACCGAAGCTCACAAAAGTGTGTTCAAAATATCGCAGGTAATCAACGACCTAATTAAACCGGTCTTCAAAAATCAAAATATTAAATATGAAATAGCCGATGATCTTTATCTGCGCGGAAGTTATGAGGGTTTTCAAATTGTAATGGAAAACCTAATTGACAACGCAATTAAATATTCGCCCGATAATAATATAGTAATTGTTAAAGCTGAAAAAGTGAATGAGAAAATAAATATTATCGTTGAAGATTTTGGAACCGGGATTAAAGATGAAGAAAAGGAAAAAATATTTGAAAGGTTTTATCGTTCGGCTTCTTCAGTGATAGAAAACATTAAAGGTTATGGACTCGGACTATGTCTGGTAAAGACAATTGTACTTTCAATGGAGGGAACAATAACAGTGGAAGATAATATTCCTACAGGTGCTAAATTTATTGTCAATTTCCCATCAATTAATATTGTATAGTAAAATTGTATTTAAAAAGTTAAGACCTTATCAGATTCCGCAGTCCAGGCACCCAACTCAGCCATTGTACTGATTTCAGCGCCTTCAATAAGGGGCAGATTCTTGATACCTCGGGCATCTGCACATGTACCGCAGATTTTAATTTTACCATTATGATTGAGAACGCTTTTTATCATTCTTTCAATATTATAATAACCGCTTGGTGTAACTTGATTCGGTATTGCACATGTGGCGGCATCTGCCATAAGAAATATTCTGATTTCATTTGCCCCGCCGCTTGAATCGGATTCTTTTTGAAGCTGCATTGCCAATCTTAATGCATTATATGCTTTTTCTGTTCCGTATGGTGCATCGTTAATTATAAAAAGGTATTTCATAAATGTTCTCCATTTAATGTTTTTGTAAATATGTGAATTGTTATATTTTAATTCCAATAATACCGTAATGATAAGGCGGCAGTTGAATAACATCTCTGTCAAGTTTAAATCCTGCTTGTGTTATCCAATCAATACATTGTTCTGGTTTTGGCCTTATATCTAAAGAAGGACCTCTTGGTGTTGAAGGAGAATAAATCCAGTGGATAACTCCTACTTTACCTCCGGTCACTAGAACTCTATTTGCTTCGCTTAATAATTTAACCGGATCTTCGGCGTGAAGAATGTTAAAGAGCATTGCGTAATCTACAGAGTTATTATTAAGCTTTGTTCCTTCTTTTACAAAATCAACTTCAAGTACTTTTATATTGGATAATTGTTCATTTAGAATTTTTTTTCTAAGAATACTTATCATCTTAGTTTCAATATCAAAAGCGTATAAATTTCCCTTAATGATTTTAGCAGCAGGAATTGTGAATGTTCCATACCCTGAACCGAATTCAACGGCATCATTAACTGTTTCATCAAATTGAAGCTGAGAAAGAATAAACTGAGTATCGAAAAATGATTCCCAGTATGATTCTTCAGGCATTCCGCTTTCTCTAACTTTCATTTCTTTTTATTTGACATTCTTGTTTAAGACTTTTGCAGTATGATAAATTATATTTAACCAATCAACACTTCCATTTTCATGTCCTTTTTCAAAATCACCTTTCACTTGAGCCATTGTATTGGTTAAGTGAGCGAAACAAACCACATTCTTTTTACTAGCTTTTGCAAAAGCGTATAATGAAGCAGCTTCCATTTCAACTGCATTAGCATTTAAATTTCTTGCATATTCAATTGCAGCCTTGGTCTCCCGGTATGGTGCATCGGTTGTCCATGAATTTCCAACTTCAATTTGAGTAAAATGTTCATTTAAAGCAGGGAATAATTTCTTTAATATTATCGGATTTATTTCAGCTTTCAATTTGGGCGGCAGATAATGATAGCTTGTTCCTTCATCCCTCAATGCTTCTTTGATTAAAATGTAGCGAGCATTTTTAGGCGGGGGCAGTAGTAAACCCGCAGAGGTTACGCTAATTAATAAAGAACAGCCTGATACAAACAACTGCTCGGCTAAAAGAACTGCAAAAGAACCTCCCACGGCACATGCTATAATTCCAAATTTGGTTTTATTAAATGTGAAATTATACAGCTCCGTATGATAACAAGCCCAGCATTTGTTCAATTTTACTTGTTTATTTTTCTGGAGATATTTTAGGATATCTCCATCCGGATCCAAAATGCATATCTCCGGCACAGTACAGTTTTTAATTTTTTTCTGCCGCCGCGCTTCTCGTAAAAGATTTGCAGGAGTAAAGACGGATGTGTCTTTAAAATTTTTATTTTGGATTAAATCTTGGTTACTCATTATTTACTTCTAAAGACGGAACTAACTTAATCGGATTCTTAAGTGTAAATACAACCGGGCACCGCTGCAAAGCCAGTTCTTCTGCTTGCTTTATTTTTTCAATTGGGTCATCGCTTACTACGGTTAGCTTAACACGAACTTCCTCCATAATTGGCTCTTCACTAATGCCGAATACTTTTGAAAAATTCAGGTCGGCTTCAACTTTCGTGGTTAGCTTTTTTAATTTTATTCCGAGCATAGCTGCCATTGTTGCAAATGTTCCGGTATAGCATGCCGCTAATCCGTAGAAGCAGTAGTGCATTGGACCGGGATGTGAACCGCTCCCGCCCATAAATGTAGGATTGTCAACAATGAATTCTGTTTCTCCATTTTCAAATTTTATTTTTGAAACAAATTGATTTCCGCCTTCCTCAAGTATCCATTCTCCTTCGATCCCTTGAGTTCTTCTTGCCGCAGTTGGATTTTCTATAAGTTGGGTCGCGAATGATTGAACGCCTTCTATATTCACGTTATTTATTTTGTTCATAATTGTTTCCTTTTATTTCTTTAATAAATTTTATTGTTGTTAATCTGCAGGCTAACCATAAGAAGGATTTATTATTGTAAGCTCATCTAAAACAAAGGCTTACTTGTTTCAATCTTCAATCCGGCAAAACGCCATGAATTAACATCGTCTTGAAGTATTGTTGTCTTAAATCCCTTTCCGGTCAATATATTTGCCGCATAGGGAGCCATTACACAATATTTACCCCGGCAGTATGCAACAATCTCTTTACCAGCGGGCAAACTTTTAATTTTACTTTTTAGTTCCGACATTGGAACAGAAATAGCATTAGGCAAATGACCATTTAGATATTCTTCTTTTGGTCTTACATCAATTAATGTAATTTTTTTGTTTTTAATTTTTGATTGCAGTTCTTTTATAGAGATTGGTTCTAATATGTTTCTTTCTTCAAGAAATGATTTTATGATTTCTCTTAATTCCGCTGCGCTTTGCTCTGCCAGAACCTGCAGACTTTTCCAGCATTTAATTACTTCATCTGAAGCAAGAAAATAAATTACACGAACCCCATCTTTTCTACTATGAACAATCTTTGCATTTTTTAAGATCTGAAGATGCCGGGAAGTATTTGCGAAATTCATATTTGTCTCTTTGGTCAAAGAGTCAACATCCTTTTCACCTTGAGAAAGCAGATCAATAATTTCCAGACGTTTTGGACTGGAAAACGCATTTGTAACGTCTGCAAGATGCTGGAATGTTAAATCCTTAAATTCTCTGCCGGTCATATTGTTTTCTTAATAAAATATTCAATTGATTAATTGAATAATAACAATTTGCTGAGATAATTACAAATTAAATTGTGCCTTAAAAAGGAAAATATTTTAAAGCAATAAACACATTAGGGAATTCGGGCATATATATAAATGCTAACTTCTAAATTCCAATTCTCACTCCGGCAGAGAAGGTGTAAGCAGATGAAAATTTACTTAAACCTGCTGCACCTATTCCGTTGATAATTAAATTATCTGAGACTTTATAATTTAAACCTAATGCAATTTGTCTTGGTGGTTCATACCCTTTGACAACATCGGTATATGCGCTGTAATATAGAAGTAAAGAATATTCACCGTCGTTAAAGAATTTTCCTAGTCCAAAAGAATAAGTAAAAGGGTTTTCATAAGTGATTCCCGCAGGATCTCCTAGATTTAAATAGCCCAAATCGGCAATAGCTACAAAAGTGTCAAAATTTTTTCTAAAAGTAACAGAAGCTCCATAATCATACTGACCGGTTCCTATACCCATGCTTGTTGAAGCTGTAGGAAATTTAATTTGTGCATTTAAGATTACATCAGAGAAAAAATCATTTTCTGAGAGCAGTTTATAATTCGAGAATAAATATAAATCCCCCAATCCCCAACTCATTCCGCCGGTGGAATTGGAAGTTGAGTCCATCATAGGATTGCTGCTTCCTCCCATCATTCCGCTGCTTGAACCATTACTTTTCATGTTCCCATAACCGTTTTTCGAGTTGCCTATAGGAAGCATCATTCCGCCGGATTGACTGATAAAATTATTTGTATTCCCAACTATCGGTACGGAAAAGGAAATTCCGAAATTATCATTCTGATAGCTCACTCCGCCGTAAAGAGAAACAATATTATCAAAGGAATTATAAATGAAACTGCCCCCGGCTAATTGCAAATTTGTATTTATGTACCAGCTCGATTGACCCGCAGGCAGCTCCTCTTGTGCAAATAGTTTATTATCCAAGACAAATAATAGAAGAAGAATTAGGAATCCAGCCAGTGCCGGTTTCCTAATAAAACTAAATATATTTTCAATCCCCATTTTTATTTTTTACCCTTTTGCATTTCTTCTGTATTGTTTAACATACCGCCATAATTTTTCATCATTGATTGCATATCTTTCATCATGCCATCCATGTGAGTTTTCATTCCGCTGTTTTTCATCATCTCTCCGTTTTTCATAATGCCTTGCATTTGAGTAAGCATGGTTTTCATTGTCTTGCCCATTTCATTCATGTTTTGCGTCATACTCATCATGCCGTTGTTCATGTCTGTATGCTGGTTCCTACCTTTCATATCCTTACCCATATCCATCCCCTTCATATTCCCTTTCATTGATGTGTTCATCGAGTTCATCATCTGGTTGCTTTTATCCATCATCTTATTCATCTGTCCCATCATGCTTTGCATATTGGACATCTGGTTGTTTTGCATATGCTGCATCATTCCGCCGCCCATATTATTTTGAGCAAGTAGAAATGAACTGTTAAAGATAAACAATACTATTATTCCCCCAAAAATAGTAACTAACCTGCTTACTGGATAGGCAGTTTTTTTCAACAGTTTACAAATATG
>JAJYOQ010000645.1 GCA_021796135.1 Bacteroidota bacterium | reverse complement strand
AAAAATTATCTCGAAAATATTATATCCCGATAAAGGGCAGGTCAAAGTAAACGGGAGAGTGGCAAGTTTATTAGAATTAGGGGCGGGCTTCCATCCGGATTTTACTGGAAGGGAAAATATATATCTAAATGGATCATTAATGGGATTATCGAAAAAGCAAATCGGGTATAAAATTGATGAAATTATAGAATTTTCAGAGTTGGGCGATTTTATTAAAGAACCCATTAGAACTTATTCCTCTGGTATGTACATGCGGTTGGCTTTTTCTGTTGCGACTGCGCTCGATCCGGAAATACTTCTGATTGATGAAATTTTAGCTGTTGGGGATGCAGCTTTCCAGAAAAAGTGTATGGATAGATTGAAACAATTGCAAAAATTGGGGAAATCAATTATTTTTGTTTCTCATAATTCAACAGATATTGAGAATTTCTGTGATGTTGCGGTGTGGCTTGATCATTCAAAAGTTCGTGAGATAGGGGATCCACGACGTTGCGTAGGAAATTATTTGAGAGAATCAATGAATAGGGCAAATCAGGGTAATTCTACATTGACTTTTGATCATTCAATTGAGGCTGAGAGCGATTGAGGCTCAGATGACCATCTTAGAGTGAAATAGTGTAATGAAAAGTTTGTACTTCGATGGAGTGATACTGTGGCCGATAAGGTTGATATGATAGTACTTACAATAAATAATCTATCAGATACAAAGGAATTTATTGATTACTTATATGCGAATACAGATAGTGAGTTATTTCAATTAATCATCGTGGATCAAGGATCTACGGATGGGACTAAACAATATTTAGAAGAATTAAGAATGACAAAAAACAATGTAATTTTGCACTTCTCAGAGCGGAATCTTGGCTTTGCTGGAGGGTGTAATGTTGGCGCGTCGTATGGTACAGGGGAACTAATACTATTCGTCAATAATGATGCATTACTAGGACCGCATGTTTTAGAACGACTCATCCAAGCGAAAGAAGTTAACCACTATGATGCGGTTGGGCCTATTAGCAATGAAACGGGTGAAATTCAACGTCTATGGAAAGAATACGATACGAAGAACTATCAAAATGAATTAATTAGGCATAATAACGAACTATGGCAGGAATTTGGACTTGAAGTCGCTGAATTTCATCGCTTGGCTGGATTTTGTTTATTACTTTCGCGAAAATCTTTTGAGAAAGTACACGGATTTTCTGAAGCATACGGCACGGGTTACTATGAGGATGATGATTTAAGTTTTAGGCTGAAAAATGCTGGTTTCAAACTGGGGGTTGCTTGTGGGGTTTTTGTCCACCATCATGGGAGTCGATCGTTTAAGCAGGCAAAAATGTCGTCAAATGACTTAATGGCAAAAAATCGCTATGTGTTTCTTGGCAAAACATATTACCAGTTGAGACCAGTTATTGATCGTATAAATCCTCCTTTGGTTTCAGTGATTATATGTACCTATAATCGGACAGATCTTCTTGTTAGGGCCATAGAATCAGTAATGGGCCAATCTTATACAAAATTTGAACTAATCATCGTGAGAGATGGTGGAATAGACCCTAAAAGCGTGGTGACCCAATTTCAAGATGAGAGAATTTTGTATATAAGCAATGATGATAATCGTGGGAAATCTTCAGCTTTGAATATAGGGCTAAATGTGGCTAAGGGAGATTTTATTGCGTACTTAGATGATGATGATTTCTATTTAGATAATCATTTAGAGGTGTTGGTAAATGCTATTATTTATACAGGGGTTGATTTTGTATACTCCGATAGCGAAGAACGCACCATAGACTTAAATAATCGCGTGTTGACAGCATATAAAAGTGGCAACGAATTTAATATCCAACGAATAGAAAATGCTAATTTTATCCCGAATTTAGCTATATTGCATAAAAATCGCAACGAATTCCGTTACGATGAATCCTTGAAAGTCCTTGAAGATTGGGATTTTTTAAGAAGGTGCGCAATCGAATTTGGTGCGGAATTTGCGCATATTCCTGTATTAACCAATGTATATTACGTAAGACTAGATGGTCAATCTAGAAATGGAATGATAAAGCATGATCGTCCATCCTATTTTACTGCTTTCAATAAAATCTCTGGAAATGGGGTTTGGTGGATATCCAGCCCTCATAGTTCGGAAGCGCTACGTTATAAATCTTGGATGATATTAAATCCTACTTATAGAATCAATTGGCTGAAGAAAAGCTTGAATGCAAATAATTGGAATGTATTTACACAAATAGATTTGGCGGATTTATACATTAAAAATGGTAATTATATTGATGCGATTCCTATACTTAATAAAAGTGTTACTTTATATCCGGAAAATTATTATAAGGCTGTTCAACTGTTGGAATTCTTTCTATCAAAGGATCAATTTGATGAAGCGATTAATCTTGGAGGATTAGCATTATTATTAGCCCCAGATTCGGTATCTATTGAAACAATTTATGAAAAGCTTTCAAGAGCCTACTCTACTCATAACAGGACAACTTCCTTGCTTTGTTATCGAAAGTTACAATACTTAAGAAATAGCCATTTGAATATAGTTAACTCTAGAAATAATCTCGAACTTATGAAAGTCATCGTCAAAAAAATATATATTAAATTTAAAAAAGAGGGGTTCGTAGGGGTGATGGG
>JAJYOQ010000644.1 GCA_021796135.1 Bacteroidota bacterium | reverse complement strand
GGGAAAATTCTCTATCAGTCGTTGACCAGTTATGTCCACTCGCACTCACTTCGGCGTCATCGTAAAAATTATCGTATAGGGTAAAATCTTCAGTTAGCTTATGTTGATTTGGTGTAATATTTCTGGGAAAGAAACAGAGTGAGCTGTCTCCGTTTCCTTCGGGTAAATCTCCAAATACTTGATCGTAAGTTCTGTTTTCCTTTATGATATAAAAAACATGTTGTATTTTTTTACTCCTTACCAAATCTTGTTTGTCCGGAATTACGTCTTGGATTCCTATCCAATTTTTTTCTTTTGAAATGTACGGAGTGTTCTCATAAACCTTCTTGCTGTAACTGGCAAGAATTTTATTGCTTGGAAATTTAATAATTGATACCGTCCCATTAAATAAAACCCCGATGTACTGTTTTACTTTTGATTCCCTTACTCCCGGCTTGGGTCCTTCGGGATTTGGAAGTGAGCTTAATCCCTTACCGTCGGCTACAGCTATTTCATTTGTCTGTGAAATAAATTTTATTGCAGTGGGGTACCAACCGGTAGGAATAAATCCGAGGCTTTTTGATTTTCCCTTTTTACTAATGTTAAAAAGTGCTACATAATTATTATTTGCATTAGCCACCATCAGAATAGTCTGGTCCTTGCCTGCAAAACAAAGTGCGTCCGGCGTACTGCCGAATGGAGCATCAGCGCTCAATGAAGAGTTTAACTTTTCTACTTCTTTTTTTATTCTTAAATCAACGACTGAAGTCGAATTATTATTAGCATCAGCTACGAATAAGCGCGAATCATTTTTTGTTATGATTATCTGACAAGGATGGTCTCCAACCCTGATTTCGTTTGTTATCTTAAAATTATTCAAACTGATTTCTGCTATTTCAGATTTCCCCCAAACGGAAACATAAGCAAAAGTTCCTGCGTGATTTGCTTTTACATCGTAACACTCGCCGTTAAGCTTTATTGTGTGAATTACTTTTTTCGATTTTATATTACATACATAAAGAGACTTTGATTCTTTAGATACTGCAAGAAGATATCTTTTCCCTTTTACGTAATCTATCCCGGTTACTGAAATATTTTCCTTCGGATACCCTTCACCGAGAATTATTGAATCTTTAAGCGCTAATCTGCCGGAATGAAAATTGTAAATGTAAATTAGATTGTTATTTCCGCCGGAGACGAAAAGTTTTGTATCCTCTCCGTTAAAAGTTAAACCGTACCATGTGTTGCTTAAGATTACTCTTTGAACTTCCTTTGCGTTTTTTAGGTCAACGACCGATAGAGAATTTTCTCCCATACCGCTGTTGGAAGTAACAGCGTATCTTCCGTTCTTTGTTACAACAATATTTAAAGGCAAAGGACCAATCCCGACTTGCCTTCCTGCTGGGGTAAGTTTCCAACCGTTATGAAGGAGTGTGTAATTTTTATATCTGCCGGGAAGGGATTCGTTTTGTGAAAATGAATTTCCTGATAATAATCCTACAATAATTATGACGTACAAAAGCTTTAGCAGATAGCTTTGACAGTATAACCGATTATTTTTCATATTTATCTCTAAATTTTTGATAGTTGCAAATTTTCGTATAGAAAAAATTATTCCCCTTGATCATAATTCAATATAGGAGATAACCATCGTTCAACCTCTTCCAAACTCATCCCTTTACGCTTGTGATAATCAAGAACCTGGTCTTTTCCTATTTTACCGACATTAAAATATTTTGCTTCGCGGTGTGCAAAATACAAACCGCTGACAGAAGCTGCAGGATACATTGCCAGGCTCTCCGTTAATTTTATCAAAGTATTTTTTTCTGCTTCAAGCAAATCGAAGATTACTAATTTCTCTGTATGATCCGGTTGAGCAGGATAACCTGGAGCGGGACGAATTCCTGTATAACTTTCTTTTATTAAATCTTCTTGGGATAGTTTTTCGTCATGAGAATAGCCCCAATAATTTTGTCGTACAAGCTCATGAAGTAGTTCTGCAAATGCCTCTGCCAATCTATCGGCAAGAGCTTTTACCATTATTGCATTATAATCATCATGGTCAGTTTCATATTTTTTAACGAGTTCATCAACGCCGTGCCCGGTAGTAACTGCAAAAGCACCAACGTAATCCAACTTGCCGGAATCCTTTGGCGCTACAAAGTCTGCAAGGGCAAGGTTTGGAACATTATCAGATTTATCAGCCTGCGACCTAAGCGTATGTAATACTGTCTTAACTCCTATCCGGGTCTCATCTGAGTAAATTTCAATATCGTCACCGGCAGAATTTGCCGGAAATATTCCAGCTACTCCATGAGCTGTAAATAAATTTTTGCTTACTATCTCATCGAGGAGCTTGTTAGCATCCTGAAAAAGTTTTTTAGATTCTTGCCCATATTTTTCGTTTTCAAAAATTGATGGATACTTACCTTTCAACTCCCAAGTTAAAAAGAATGGCGTCCAGTCGATATAGTTTCGTAAAGTTTCCAGTGAGAAGTTTTTAAGTACAGTAATTCCGCTCTTCATTGGTTTGAAGATTTCCTCTTTGCTCCAATCTATTTTTAATTTGTTTTTTCTGGCTTCTTCAAGAGAAATAAAACTCTTTGCCGCTCTTTTCTTTTGATGATCTTCTCGAATTCTCTGATATTCTTTTTTGGTTTCTGT
>JAJYOQ010000643.1 GCA_021796135.1 Bacteroidota bacterium | reverse complement strand
GGATTGCTTTGAGGCGGTATTAGACGACTTAGTTTGACTCCACCCCACTCGGCATTTAAGCATTTTGTACTGGAATATAATACTTTAGATTTTCTTAACAATATAAAATATTGAATGCAATCAGTGTTTTTGCTATTATAAAGCATAATGACAATAGAATATAAAGGAGTTCCTAGAGAAGTTTCATCCGAATTCCAAATAAGTTCAGCTCTTCTTCGTTATAACTCTGAACCTCACACCCCTGAGCTTGTAACTAAGACATTGCGAGCGGTATTTAATTACTGGGCCGCGCGGGCAACAAAAAGAGGAGTAAAACTTCCAGATATTGTGATTCCTCCTCTTAATGTAGCGGGAAATCTTTTGGAACAACCAACAAAGGATATTGAGGGCAATTTTGTTCCCACAATAACAATTTTTTGCCCACATGAATTTGAGGGAAAAAAAGGCCTGATTCTTTTAGGAGAAATGTTTCCTCTTATGGGAAGTCGTACAATTAAGTACAATACACCTGTCCAAAGCGAAAACGATGAAACAGGATGGCTTAATGTCGAAGCAATACTAGATGCTCCTAATCTTGATACTAACGAGAGTCAACTGAGACAACACTTTAATTCTTTAGGAAGAGACGGTATGAACGAAAACGCATACATTCTTCTTTCTCAATTTGTTAGATTGACAAGGGGTGAATTTATTGACTTAAAGACTTTGTGTCGATTACTTGGTTCTCAGATCGACGGTCGCGTTATTAATGCTCGTTTTGGATCCGATGGTGACTTGCATGCTAATACACATGTATGGTCTAGTCTTCATGGTTATGAGTTAGGTGGGCGTTCGGTGAAAGTGATTCAGAAAACTTAGAATTTTGTTATTGTAATATTACTAACTGTTTATGAAAAATCTATTAATAAAAGCTAAAGTAGAACCAGTAACTGAAGTCTGTGCCGATTTAGGAGAAGGAGCTATTTGGGACTATATTAATAAAGTGCTTTATTGGGTGGACATTTATGGCAAAAAGCTTTTTGTATATGAACCTGTAAATAGAGTTAATAGAGTCATTAAATTTAATAAAGAAATTGGGGCAGTTGTCCCTAGAAAGAAAGGGGGAGTAATACTAGCAATGAAAGGTTGTTTTGTTTCTTATAATCTAAATACAGGAAAAGTCAAAAAACTTGCCATTGTCGAACAAAATATTCCAACAAATAGGTTTAATGATGGAAAATGTGATCCTGCCGGAAGATTTTGGGCAGGCACTATGGATTTCAAAGCTTCTCATAATGCTGGCTCTTTGTATTATCTAGATCTAGACTTTTCACTTAGAAAAATAATTAGGGGAATAACCATATCTAATGGGATTACATGGAACGTAGATAAAAAGACTATGTATTATATTGATAGTCCAACTTATTCCGTAGTTTCATATGATTATAATAAAGAAACAGGGAACATAAAAAATAAGAGGGTTATTATAAGAATTAATCCTTTGTATGGAATACCTGATGGAATGACCATAGACAAAGAAGGAATGTTATGGATTGCTTTGTTTGGTAGCGGAAAAATTTCACGGTGGGACCCAGCTAGTGGAGATTTAGTTGGCTTGTTGGAAATTCCCGGTGCAAAACGAGTCACATCATGTTCTTTTGGAGGAAACGAGATGAAAGATTTATATATTACAACGGCTTCACATGGATTGAATAAGAAACAGTTAAGAAACCAGCCTTATGCTGGAGCCCTATTTAAAGCATCTTTAAATATTGCTGGTTTGCCTTTATGGCAATTCTTAGGGTAGTTATATAAAATTGAATTTATGAAGATATTTATTGTCCGACACGGTATAACATCATTCAATAAAGAAAAAATACATCAATTTCCAGAAACTTCTTTAGCGGAAGAAGGAAAAGAACAGGCAGACAATATAGCTCGTAGATTAAAAAAGTTTTCAATAGATAAAATTTATGTTAGTCCTTTATTAAGAGCTTGTCAAACAGCAGAAATTATTGCTAATAAGCTACATATTCCTTTTTATATTCGTAATGAATTGCAAGAAATTAGAAAACCGTCAGTAATTATGGGGAAAAAACATACTGATTCTGAGGTAATTAGCATCAAAAAAGAACTTTGGGCAAATTATCAAAATACATCCTGGTATTATTCTGATGAAGAAAATTTTTTAGATATTAAAAAAAGAACAGACTCTCTTATGAAGAGTCTCCAAAAGGAGTATAAAGAAAATATAAATATTTTATTGGTAACACATGAATATATAGCTAAAATGATAGCTGGAATAACTTTGTTTGGAGATAAATTAGAACCTAAGGATTTTCTATGCATTTATCATAAATTAGAATTTTCAAACACGGGTTTAAGCTGTATTCAATATAAACCGACAACCGGTTTTAAAATACTTTTTTTGAATGATGCCTCACACTTACAGGTCTAGATAATAAAAGCCACTTGAATTTTAACCACAGTTATGATATAGTAAATTACTATGAGCTTGTTAGAGTCATATACAAAATTAGCCTGCATTCTAAGTTGAAGTGCAACACCCGTCTTCTTTTGCCCGTCTGTATCTACGGAACTTGTAACTGTTTACCTCTTTCTCAAACATCTCATTTGGTGTTTTGAACTGTAAACACTTTCTGGGG
>JAJYOQ010000642.1 GCA_021796135.1 Bacteroidota bacterium | reverse complement strand
GGTGAAGCAAATTAAATCCCTGAAAGACAAACCCGATTTTTTGATTTCGTATCGTTGAGTATTCGTTCTTTGTCAGCTTGCTTGTGTTAATTCCATCAAGAAAGTATTCTCCGGAAGTGGGACTGTCAAGGCAACCTAGAATGTTCATTAAAGTTGATTTGCCCGAACCCGAAGCTCCCATAATAGCAACAAATTCTCCCTCTTCAATTGAAAGATTAGCTGACTTTAATGCACGGACTTCCATATCACCGACTTTGTATGTTTTTGTCAGGTCAACGGTTTTTATTATTGTCTTAGCCATTATTATAAGCCTCTTCCAATACCTCTTGGCATACTTCTGCCCGGTGCACTCGAATTAACTTTGCTACCGTTGGTAGCAGATGCCGTTCCTATAATAACATTCATACCTTCTTTTAGGTCCTTGCTTTTAACTATTTCTGTATTCTTTCCATCGGTTATGCCCAACACAAGGAAATTTTGTTTAAGATTTCCATTTTCATCAAGCGACCAAACCTTTCCGATATTCAAATTTTTAGGGTTCCTTTTTACTGAATCACTCCGGGAAAGATCTCCGTTTTTTAGTTGAGAGCTAATTCCGGTATTTATCGGAGAAGTTCCGCCATTTTTCAACAAGGTAGTCTTATATTTTGCAAGTGTTTGTTGATCAGGTAAAAAGCCAAGTGCCTCGTTAGGAATCATAAGAACACTATCCTTTTGAGCGACATAAAAATCAACAGTTGCAGTCATACCGGGTAAAAGCAGGTTGTCTTTATTGTCAGCATTAATCACTACGGTATATTCAACCACGTTTGAAATAACCTGGGAGTTTAATCTTATCTGTACAACCTTGCCCATAAACTTTTTGTCGGGGTAAGCCTGTACGGAGAAATCGGTAGTTTGCCCATTCTTAATTTGTCCAATATCGCTCTCATCAACAGAGGCTAATATCTGCATCTTGGAAAGATCCTCAGCAATGGAAAACAGAACGGGTGCCTGCAAACTTGCGGCAACAGTATTTCCTTCCAATACGTTTTTATTAATAATAATTCCGCTTATCGGAGAATAGATATATGCATATCCAAGATTTGTCTTTGCCTGCAATAAGGCTCCATTAGCTGATTCAACATCTGCAGAATCAGATACAAGAGTTGATTTTGAAGTAATAAGATCCAAATCTGATAAAAATCCTTTATGATTTAATATCACATTCTGTGCGTATTGTGCCTTTGCAAGTATGTATTGTGCTTTTGCCTTTAGAAGTGCCGCCTTCGCATTCTGAACTTGCTGCGATAAAGCGGTTGTATCAATAATGGCTAAAAGCTGCCCCTTTCTGACATGGGAATTAAAATCTACGAATATCTTTGCAATCTTGCCGGAAACTTGTGTGCCAACATCAACAGTCGAAACAGCTTCCATTGTCCCGGTGCTTGATATCATTGTAATTATATTTCCTCTTTTAATCTGAGTGAATTTAAACTTCTCAATTTGGGCATTATTCCTAAAAAATAAGAGATAAGCTATAATCAATACTGCGGCGGCAATTAAACCGTAAATTATTATTTTCTTTTTCATATTATTCTGCAGCAAAAAATTTCAAAATAAAATGGTTCTAATTTCTTGCTATCTCCTTTTCTTAAAAGTTGTCCAGGTTAGTTATTTCATATTTAATTATGATTTCTTAGTAGAATCTACAATAACTGAAATTTTATGAATAATTTATCTGTTGGACAATACTCGTAAGGATGAGGTTTATCGTTACTTGTAATTCTGTTACGCAGGACAATACTTGTGATTTCCTTTGTAGTTATTTGATCTGTAGGTGTTTGATTGATCAAATTCTTTGGAGAAAACTTTTTCCATAACAATACAAAGAGTATGTAAAATAAAATGCATAAGTCATTCATATCCGTTAGCTGTCATCGTTCAGATATTGAACTTTAAAGCCTTGATAATTTTTGACTGATTTAGAAATTTTCTAATTTAAATAATATGATATTTAAAACGTATAAATTTAAATTCAATAGATGATTTTTTTTAGGTAATGTGTCTATTTAATAGACGGGAAAAATAATTTTTGGAAAAAGAAATACTAAATATTTCGTTTGAGCAATTATACGATGAAATATTTTTCAGCGGAAAAATATTTAAATAAAAGAGTAAGATTATCGGGTTACATAAAATCAAAAGATGTGGCTGAATCAGCTGGTCTATGGATGAGGATTGATGGAAAGGATAATCCTTCGAAACCTCTGAGTTTTGATAATATGGCTAACCGCCCTATCAAAGGAACGACAGAATGGAAAAAATATGATATCGTCCTTGATATCCCCTCTAATAGTAATCTAATTAATTTTGGTTTACTACTGTCTGGAACCGGTGAGGTTTGGATTAGTGGGCTAAAATATGAAGTTGTAGATAAATATGTTCCGACAACTAATTTAATGAATAATGCACCGAAAGCTGACGAACCGGTTAATTTAGACTTTGAAAAGTAATAAAGCTTTAATATTCAATTTTAGCGACTGAATTTTTTCCTACCTGCATAATTGTCGGGTCGTTCGTATTTTGTTTTGAGCTTAAAATGAATTTTATCTGCTGCGCAAAATTTCTTGAATTATATGGTTCCGTGATTAAATGTGTATAACCTCG
>JAJYOQ010000641.1 GCA_021796135.1 Bacteroidota bacterium | reverse complement strand
TTCCGCCTGCTCCGAGAGGAGTTCCGCAAATAGAAGTTACTTTTGATATTGATGCTAATGGAATTCTCCATGTTGCTGCAAAAGATAAAGCTACGAGTAAAGAACAAAGTATCCGAATTACTTCTTCTAGCGGTTTGTCAAAAGAAGAAGTCGAAAAGATGAAGAATAGCGCTAAAGAACATGCAGCTGAAGATAAAACGAAAAAAGAAGCTATAGAAGTTAAAAATCAGGCTGATAGCTTAGTCTTTCAAACTAAGAAACAGATTGAAGAGTTAAAAGATAAAATGTCAGCTGATTCAAAAAATAAACTTGAAACTGAAATAAAGAAATTAGAAGAAGCAATTTCATCTAATAATACCGATCAAATGAAAGCTGCTACTGAATCATTAAATAAAGTATGGAGCTCGATTGCTTCTGAACTTTATGCACAGCCTGGCGCTGGTCAACCAGGAGATCCTGCACAACAGGATGCCGGGTCTTCTTCTCAAGGTGAGCAAAAGCCTGAAGATAAAGAGGTTCAGGATGCATCTTACGAAGTTGTTGATGATGAGACTAAAAAGAAGAAATAAGGATCATTCTAAATCTTAGTAGTATTCTTATTGTAAAAAATAATTTATGATAATTACTCTTAAATTATGTGAATGAAAAACTAAAGTCCGTTGAGTATTAATATTCAGCGGACTTTTTTTATAATCCTAGAATTATAATATCTGAAAAATTGAATCTAGTACTGTTCCGTCAACCCATTTTATAACAGCAACAACTTTTTTCTTGTTTATTTTTGGCTTTGCGGGTGCACCTCCGCAAATTGAATATACTTCATCTTTTATCTGGTTAATAGATTTAATTGGAAGATTTGACTTTTTCATGATCGAAATCAAATCTTTCCTTTTTGGATTTATTGCAATCCCTCTTTCAGTAATTATTACATCTATCAAGTCGCCAGGTCCGCAAAGGGTTGTTACTTCATCAATAATGACAGGAATTCTATCTCTAAAAGATGGCACAGCTAAAATTGTACATTTCGAATATAAACAATTTTGCCAGCCGCCTATCCCGTGAAGCAGATACCCATCGGAATGACTTACTACGTTTGCATTAAAATTTACATCTACTTCGGTTGCTCCCAGGACAGCAACATCAACCATTGAAGCAAAATTACCTTTACCATGAAAATTATAGCTCGTAAATGGACTGGTATTAATATGGTGGGGATTTTCTCTCATACTGCGTATTCCATCAAGATCAAAAGTCTGTCCGTCAAGAATATAATCTGTCAATCCTTCTTCCAAAAGTTGAACTAAATATTTTGTACTACCGCCTCTAACAAATCTCGCTTTAATCCCATTTGCTTTCATTCTTTCCTTTAAGAAAAGAACAAAAGCTAAGTTCGTCCCGCCTGATCCCGCTTGAAATGAAAACCCATTTTTCATTATTCCCGATTCTTCAATAAATTGAGCGACATATTCTGCGATAAGCAGCCTATCGGGGGACTTTGTTATTTCAGTTGTACCTGAAACAATTTTGGCAGGATCACCTAATGAATCAATTTTTACTACATAATCAACATTGTTCCCTTGTATTTGCCAAGGTATGCATGGGAATGGGACAAGATTGTCTGTAACCACTATGACTTTATCGGCATATTCAGAATCCACAAGTGAAAAGCTTATTAAACCCGATGCTGATTTACCGTCAACTCCGTTTGAATTTCCAAAGGAATCTGCTGTTGGCGCTGCTATTATAGCAATGTCTATTTTTACTTCTCCGTCCTGTACAGCTTGATAACGACCTCCATGTGATCGCAATACGCCTATGCCTTTCATTTTACCTTCGGTTGTATATTTGCCTAAAGGACCGTTCATGCTTCCTTCTATATGATGAATTGTTCCGTCATTTAAATATTTTATTAAATGTTCATGAACCGGAAATGATGCGCTTGGAAACCATCTAATATTTTTAATTCCCATACTATGGATAGTATCAAAAATAATATTTGTCAGAATATCACCGTCCCTAAGATGGTGATGAGTCGAAATAGTCATTCCGTCTTTCAATCCGGATTTTCGAAGTGCATCCTTTAAGCTTTTAACTAATTTATTTCCGTTTAAAGGATAATCAATGCAAGTCTTAATTAATGGCTTAGCTTTAGTTCCGGATGGACGATGTTTATTTATTCCTTTAAAGGGTATCTCTTTTTTACCGTTAACTTCCGTAGGAACAATTCTTCCCGCTGCGTTTTTTACTAATTTCATGTTTTTTCTAACTTTTTATCGGTTATAATTAAGAATTTGTTTTGCTCTTTTAACAATCGGAGCATCTATCATTTTGCTCCCAATAGAAACAACACCTATTCCATTTCTTTCTGCCTCTTCAAATGCTGCAACTATTAATTCTGCATTTTTAATTTCTTCGTCAGTCGGAGCAAAACACTCATGAATCACCTTTATCTGACGTGGATGAATACATCCTTTTCCTTCAAATCCTATAGCTTTGGCTTCATATGTATTTTTTCGAAGATTTTCCATATCACTGACATCAGAAAAAACAGAATCAATCGCCTGTACACCGGCAGCCTTTGCTGCATTGACTATCATATTCCTTGCAAATAGACTTTCTTTTCCTTCTATCGTTCGATTAGTGCCAATGTC
>JAJYOQ010000640.1 GCA_021796135.1 Bacteroidota bacterium | reverse complement strand
GGAGCGATAAAGCTGGCTCTGGTGGTTTCAAATTTTATATTTCCACTATGAGAGTGTATAATTGAAGATGCAAGTGCAAAAGTGTATCCCTTCTCCGGATTAGCTATTAAATCAAATAGCTCTGTGCCTTTATTTTGGGGAATCGTTTTCTTTCCATTTAGAGTTAAAGATATTTCAACCATCTCATCGTTTTTTGCTGCTGATATTATTAGCTCCTTTTTCGTCGGGCTTTGTTCAATTAAGCTTTGTATAATCTGCTTTACTGCAAATTCAATTTGCCTTACATCCATATAAACCGCAGGTAGCTTTGGTTCACTCTTAAAAGAAAAATTATAACCGGGATTGTGCTGTATAATTTCATTCACACATTTTTTAGTCAAATGGAAAAAATTATATTTGTTTTTTTTCATCGGTTTCGGCGCAGCAAGATTAGACAGATGCGATATGTGTGAACCCAAACGCTGTAATTTTTCCGATAGTAATTTTGCCGTAAAAGAATTTCCATCGGTGTTATTATATATTTTTGTAAGAGATTTCGTTAATCCTTCGCAAGCAGAATAATCATTCATTATATCTCTATTAACAACATTGATAACAGTTGATACTTTTTCTAATGTAGCAAGCCGTACTTTTTCATTTTGGACTTTTTTTAATCTGTCCATCAACACTCCGGCTATTATTCCTACTGCCCAGATTAAAATTAATTCAGAAAGATTTTCTGCAATATAAAACTTTGAAAAGAGACCGGTGTTTATAGAGTGCGGAAGATATAATAATGAAACCACCAGAGCCAGCTTTATCGCTCCTTTTTTACCCAAGAACAATGCCGCTAAAAGAACCGGGAGAAAATATAACTTCGTTAAAAGCAGATGCAGAAAATTAAGATAAATTTCTTTTGGGGAAAAAGTTAAAAAATGAACAAGACTAATCACTATTGCTAATACAATGGTCCCGCTTATTACTTTTTTGCCTTTACTTCCGGCTATTCTATTCATCATAGGTAAAATCAATTTTGTGGGAATCCATCCCTTTGGGAATAATTTACTCATTAGCTTCACTTTCATCAGTTCATTTTATTTCTGCATTAAAAAAGATATTTATGCTAAACTCCAAACTTGCTTGTGGATTTTGCTGTGTAATTGAAGTAGCTTCTTCAAATTCAAATTCTGCTTTCTCCTTTTCTCCGCTAATTTCATAAAGAACACCAAGCAAGTAATGTCCTTCTGCCTGAGATGAATTTTCTTCCTCATCCAGCTTTGCATATTTCATTGCTTTCTCATAATCCTTCTTCTTAAAATAAACATCGGCAAGCAGCAGCTCCATTCTATTAAAACGTAAACCAAATGACTGCATTTCACTTATCACAGCAAAAACTTTATTGTAATCTTTTAACATCCAGTAAGCAAGGGATTTTCCCAAATAACTTTCAGTGTCTTTTTCATCTCTGTTCAAAGCACGGTCAAAAGATTCAATCGCTTCGTTAAGCTTTTCATTCTGCAAATAAATTATTCCTAATTGCCTGATTGAATTTGGGCTTGTCGAATCAAGTTCCGTAGCTTTGTTAAGATTAATAACCGCTTCATCAAGATTTCCAATTATGCTATTTAGAATGCCAAGGTTATGATATGCCCTTGCTTTTTGAGGATGAAACTTCACTGCTTTCTCAAAATAACCGAGCGACTTTTCTAAATCTCCTTCTTGCTGATAAATTACTCCGAGGTTAGTCAATGCCTCGTAGTTGGTGCTATCATCTTCAAGAATCTTTTCATAATACTTACGAACACTCTCAAGGGAATTTTCTTCATCAGCAATTTGGTTTAAAAGATTTCTCTGTTCTATTGTTTTGTTTATGGAGTCATTCACACTCTGCGCAACTATCACTGCATTTAAGACCATAAAGAACCAACAAACAAAAACAATATTTTTTGAGAAATATTTTTTTACCATTTGATTCATCTAAACATTTTCTGCTTCGCAGCTTGTACTCTGTGCATTCTTCTCAACCTGTATTGTTGAATGTTCTATTCCAAATTTGTGATGAAGCTGTTTACAGACTTTACTTAAAAATTTATCATCTTTCAGTTCACCCGGAATAACAAGATGAGCCGTCAATGCAGTTTCTGTAGTGCTCATTGCCCAAATGTGCAAGTCGTGAACTTCTTTTACGCCTTCAAGAGAGCTTAAATATTTTTTTACTTCTTCAAATACTATATTCCTTGGAACAGCATCCATTGAGAGATGAAATGAATCCTTCAGCAAGCTCCAAGTTCCTATTGTTATAACCACTACTATTACAAAACTGATTATTGGGTCAAGCAAAAAGAATCCTGTAAGATTTATTAAAAGTCCTGCTGCAACTACTCCAAGAGAAACTCCGGCATCCGCAGCCATATGCAAAAACGCTCCCCTGATATTTATATCTGTTTCTCTTCCTTTCATAAAAAGAATAGCCGTAAGCGAGTTTATAATCACTCCAACTCCAGCAACTATCATCATTGTAGTCCCGCCAACCGGTTCGGGCTCAAGAATTTTCCTTATTGATTCAATCGTTATAGCGCCGACTGCAATTAAAAGAATTATTGCATTAAAAAGCGCTGCAAGTATTGTTGATTTTCTAAAGCCGTAGGTTCTTTTACTTGTAGTTGAAAATTTA
>JAJYOQ010000639.1 GCA_021796135.1 Bacteroidota bacterium | reverse complement strand
CGCGACGCTTCGGGACAATTTTGGAAAATGTTGTTTTCGATCCCGTGACAAGAATTATTGATCTCGATGACGATATAATTACGGAAAACACACGTGCTTCTTATCCATTGGAATTTATTCCAAACGTTGTTGAAGAAGGTTACACAAGAACGCATCCAAAGAACGTTATCTTTCTAACGTGCGACGCATCCGGCGTTATGCCACCTATTGCGCGGTTAACCCCGGAACAGGCGCAGTATCATTTTATCAGCGGATACACTTCTAAGATTGCCGGGACGGAGATTGGTTTAGGCATTGAACCGCAAATAACTTTTTCTGCATGTTTCGGTGCGCCGTTTATGGTTAAACATCCTTTTGAATACGCGGAGATGTTAAAACAAAGAATGCTGAAACATGGAGCTAATGTTTGGCTCGTTAATACAGGCTGGGTTGGCGGAAGATTCGGAGTTGGAAAACGTATCAGCATCCGTCACACAAGAAATCTTTTGAACGCTGCACTTGAAGGTAAGCTCGACAAAGTGAAATATCGCAAAGATAAATTGTTCGGTTACGAAGTACCGATGAGCTGTCCGGATGTACCGGAAGATGTTTTGTATCCGGAAAATTCTTGGGGCAACAAAGATGAGTACTGGAAAAAGTACGATGCGCTTGCCGCGCGCTTTGTTGAGAACTTCAAATTGTTCGAGAAAGGATGTTCTGAAGAAGTAATTGCTGCTGGACCAAAGAGATTATCCCAGGTAAAATAATTAGTTTAGAGGTTGACCAGAAAGTAATGTTTTTCAAAAAAATAGAACGCGGATGACACAGATTTGAGCGGATTTCCACAGATTTCTAAATTGATAATTACTTTCTGGTCAGCCCCAATTTTCGGAGGACATAATGAAGTTGATAAGAATTTTACTTTTGTTTGCAGCGAGTTTCACATTAATCACAATAAGCGGATGCAAAAAAGATTCCGTTAGCAGTCCGTTTGATAACGTTACATTAACGGAAAACGCTCCTACATTTTCGAACGGGACAAATTCATTTGCCTTTTCTATCAACGCCAATAATTTCACAAAAATTAACGAGTACATACTCAATATGAATACACAGACGATCGGCATTGCAATTACCGTAACCAATTTTTCGAGAGGAAGCGCAACACTAGAGTTGTACTCGGATACAAATGTAAAAGTCTTTTCAAGGAATCTATCAAGCAATACTGCGTCATCGGAAACATTTACGTTCGATTCACGTGTCGCCAGGACTCAGATACACTTTACAAATTTTACCGCAACATTTAATTGCGCAATTACCGCAAAATAAAGAGGGTGTGTGATAATTCGGTTTTGAGTTCTAACAATTAGTGCGGTAAGAGTTTCTAAAGGTTCACCTATCAGCTGGGCGTCTGTATTGTTTCTTGTGTAATATCATAGTTAAATCGGTATTGTTTTTCCCACTTTCTTTTTCCGCTTTTATCTACTTACAAAATTAAAATCCTAACCACAAACCTTATTTAATGTTCTTCACCCCGTTGGATAACACTGATTGAGTTACAAATCAATCAAATAAAAAATATCCAACGGGGTAAACCTTAGTAACACAAGCTTATTCCCCTCTGCTGATAACCTTATTACCTGATTTTATGTATTAACACTTATTTAACCGGCTTCAAGGTCATCTGATAAAACTGCATAAATGATTCATATTCCTCGGGAAAAGTAATTCTATGATGATGCTTAGGTTGACTTAGTATATATTTACATACTTTATTAACATCAGCTTTTGATACTGAAAAAGCTGAGGCAGATTCTTGCCACTTAAACTTACCAGCACATAGCTTATTATCATTTATAAATCGTTCTGAACTTTCTGCTATTATTGTAGAAAGGTATTCCTCCGATAATTTGGGTGAACGTGATATTATAAAATGAGCATGTTCAGGATTAGCATAAATTGCATATAATTTAGAATCGTTATGGTCGATTATACCTGTGATATATTTCTCAATCCTGATTCTATGCACTTGCTGAATGATAGGCTGTCGATTTAAAGTAATAAAGATAAAGTGTGTATATAAATTATTGTACTGAATTTTCATTTTTATCTCCGGTTACTTTTATAGTAGTAATATTACGAACAGTCGAATAATTAGTTTTTATATAATAGCTACAGATATAATTATTAACAATACTTTTCCCAATTTTTCCCTTCAGTTTCACTGGTAGCAAAATAAACCCGGATAATGTAATAAGGTTAATTTATAATGCTTCTTCTCTGTTACTAAGGTTGTCCATAGGACTCCTTCGGAGAATCATTTGATAAGGTTTTTGTCTTTTTTATCGTCAAGATTATTAATCATTAGTGCGGTAAAATCAACCCGGCTTAAAATCAAGCGCTTATAAATCAATATCTTACAGAAATGCTTTTCTCCATTTTAGCAAAGCGTCAGAAGTCAGGAATAGAATCCAAATTCAGTTTACTAATTTTACCGCTTCGTTCAACTGTGCAATTACCGCTAAATAAAGAGGGTGATTAAATTATTATTTGTAGAGCGAACAGGCTGTTCGCTCTACAGATAGAAAAGAACAATTACTTTTGCCATGATGGTAAGTTAATCCACACAACATGTTGATAAAGTAAATCTGAATGAACTCCCTTTCCCAGGCTCG
>JAJYOQ010000095.1 GCA_021796135.1 Bacteroidota bacterium | reverse complement strand
AGAAAGAGTAATAGGCAGCGCCCCGCGAAAGATTACGATAAATTTAGCTCCTGCCGATGTAAAGAAAGAAGGGAGTGCATTCGATCTTCCCATTGCGATTGGCATTTTATCTGCATGCGAACAGGTTGATAAAAATTTATTGAGTGACACCTTGTTCTTGGGCGAGCTCTCGCTTGATGGTCAACTGCGGCATATTCGCGGTGCGCTGCCTATTACTCTTTCTGCAAGGAAAAATAATATCAAACGGATCGTCCTCCCCAAAGATTCAACGCCCGAAGCAGCTCTTGTGGAGGGCATTGAGGTGTACGGTTTGGAATCATTGTCGGAAGTAGTTGAGTTCTTAAATGGGAACATACACCCGCTGCCAACAAAGACGAATGTTACCGAACTCTTTTCGAACGCAAATTGTTATCATCTTGATTTTTCGGATGTGAAAGGACAAGAAAATGTGAAGCGTGCCTTGGAAGTCGCTGCTGCCGGAGGTCATAACATTTTGATGATCGGTCCCCCGGGTTCCGGGAAAACTATGCTTGCAAAGAGAATACCCTCTATACTTCCGTTGCTGTCTCTTGAAGAGGCTTTGGAGACCACCAAGATTCATTCTGTTGCGGGAATCTTGCCGAGAAATAAAGCACTCGTTGCCGAACGTCCTTTCCGGAGCCCTCACCATACGGTATCCGATGCAGCATTAGTCGGAGGAGGTTCGTTTCCACGCCCCGGAGAGGTTTCTTTTGCGCATCATGGGGTTCTCTTTCTTGATGAGCTGCCGGAGTTTAAACGGAACGTGCTCGAAGTGCTTCGGCAGCCGCTTGAAGATGCGAAGGTCACGGTAAGCCGCTCAAAACAGTTCCTTGAATTTCCTGCGAATTTCATTTTGGTCGGTTCTATGAATCCGTGTTTGTGCGGATTTTATACACACCCAGATAAGGATTGTACCTGTACGCCGCAGCAGATTCAGAAGTATATGGCACGGATTTCCGGTCCGTTACTTGACCGGATCGATATTCACATTGAGGTGCCTGCGGTAAAGTATAAAGAACTCTCCTCTCAAGCGAAAAGTGAAACATCAGAAGCAATCCGGAATCGGGTAATAAAAGCAAGGCTCATTCAATCACAGCGATTCAAAAGCGTAAAGTATATTTTTAACAACGGCGATATGGGTACTCGGGAAGTGAGGCAGTTTTGCATGCTTGACACCGCAGGTTCGGAGTTGTTAAAAATGGCAATGACAAAGCTCGGTCTCTCTGCACGGGCGTATGATAGGATTTTAAAAGTGAGCCGCACTATCGCCGATCTCGAAGGCTCCGAAAATATTTTGCCCCAGCATGTGAGCGAAGCAATCCAATACAGAAGCCTGGATAGAGAACTATGGAAACATTGATTGGTGAGTTTCTTGGGAGTAGTATAATATTGACTTTATTTGATATTTTACGATATGAAAAAAACAAATAGCCATAAAAACGAAATCGTCATTTACCAAGCGAAGTCCGGCGCCATTGAAATTAAAAAAGACGCTCGGGCGGATACGGTATGGGCAACCCAGGCGCAGATTGCTGAAATCTTTGATGCGGAACGCTCGGTCATCACGAAACACATTCGAAATATTTTAGCGGGCAAGGAGTTGGATGCCGATGCAGTATGTGCAAAATTTGCACATACTGGAACCGACGGCAAGACGTATCAAGTGCAATTTTATAATCTTGATATCATCCTGGCGGTTGGGTACCGCACGAATTCCAAGCGAGCAATAGAATTTCGTAAGTGGGCAACGAGAACATTGCGGCGCTATATTGTTGATGGATATGCAATCAATAAACACCGCATTGCGAAACACTACGCCCAATTCCTGGAAGCGGTAGAGAATATAAAACAGGCATTGCCTGTGAGGGCACTTACTGACACCGGGAGCGTGGTGGAGTTAATCTCCGCATTCGCCGACACGTGGCTGTCTTTGAATGCCTATGATACGGATACCTTACCCTACAAAGGGCACACGAAAGAATCGGTAACCCTGACCGCCGATCAGCTGGTACGGGCGCTGTCAGATTTTAAATCATCTCTCGTTCAAAAAGGCGAGGCAACAGAATTATTCGGAAAAGAAGGACATGAAGGTGTTGTTGCCGGAATAGTGGGCAATGTGATGCAGTCGTTTGACGGCAAGGATCTCTACCCGACGATAGAAGAAAAGGCGGCCCATCTTTTGTATTTTATGGTCAAGAATCATCCATTTACAGACGGCAACAAAAGGAGCGGAGCCTACGCGTTCATTTGGTTTTTACAGAAAGTAGGCATATTGGATCGGTCAAATATCACTCCTTCGGCACTAACGGCGCTTACATTGTTGATAGCTGAAGGTGAGCCAAAAAATAAGGAGCGGATGATTCGGCTCATTCTGCAATTGCTGAAAAAGTAACGCTTTAGATTTTATTATGTCAACACAGAAGCCTAGAAAGATAATTATGGAAAGAGTAATACTCTATTTGTGGAAGACACAACAAAAACGTTGACCGTGAGAGACTTTTCCTCTATAATATAATTAATTATATTAACAAGAGGTTTAACTATGAAACAAATTCCAAAGCATTTACATACGCTCTTTTGGGACGTAAACATTGCAACATTCGATCCGCTTGAGCATCCGCAATATACCATCAGCCGCATACTTGAATTGGGAGACAAGGAAGCAATAACCTGGATGAAGGGAATTTTTTCTAAGTCTCAGATTGAGTACATTCTCAAAGTGGATGAAAGACTCTCTCCTAAATCTGCAAACTTTTGGGCGATAATATTCGGCGTTCCCTTTCATGAAGTTGCCGCATTAAAACAAAAATGAGGAGAGCGAAATGAATACCCCAATGTGGCATCAAGAAATTCTTCCTCCAGCATCTCACGAGGTTTTACGTGACCTTATTGCCGCACTTCCGCTTTCTGAATTTTATCTCGCCGGCGGTACAGGTTTGGCGCTCATACACGGCCATCGTCTCTCACGGGACTTCGATTTTTTCAGCGCTCAGTTGTTCAATGAGGACTCATTGATTCAAAAGATGCAGGGCTTGAAAGATCTTACCATCGTTGCGAAAAGTGAAAATACACTTCATATCATTGTAAAGGAGTTAAAGGTAAGTTTTCTTGGCTATTCCTATCCGCTTCTTTATCCTACGAAGCAATATCAACCGGAAGCAAATATCTCTATTGATGTTGCTGATGAAAGAGATATTGCCTGTATGAAGATCAGTGCGATCAGCAGTAGAGGAACAAGACGAGATTTCGTTGACTTGTATATGATTGCGCAGCAATACAACCTGCCTGAACTATTCAAGTTGTTTAAACAGAAATTCTCTCTTACTCCATACAATAATGTCCATATTCTGAAGTCGCTCATTTATTTTGCTGATGCCGAGTTGGATCCTATGCCAGATATGCTATTTCCCCTTTTATGGGACAGCGTTAAAAAATTCTTTACTTCTGAAGTTCCTAAATTATTGTAAATGTTAAAAGAGTAGTATTAGAGCGCCAATTGAGATTTCAACCTTGCGCTTTTATTTTGATGTAAAAACATCATCAGCTAATGTTTTATTTTGCCTCAAAAAGGGAAAAAATTTCATAGAAACATATTTGACGCGATTGTGCTAGGAAAATATTTTTTAACAAAAGAGTAGGATTATAATTTAATCTGATAATATAGAAATTAAACCAAATAAAACTGCAATAGCAACCAAACCAACAAACCTTCCATTTATTTTCTCTTCTTTCACGTGATGAGTCAAATTAGTAATTTGTGTTGCAATTCCGTCATAAGATGCACCTTTCAAATTTAAACCTTGAAATGCAGAAATCCAGTCAGGCAATTCAGAAGGTTCAACATCCCACATGATTGGGACAAGTTTCTTATTAATTTTTACTGCCTCGATTATCTCTTTTTCAACGTTTGGTGAATTTAATGCGTTGCGACTGGCTAAGAAGAAAACCCATTCTGAGTTTCTCAGAGCTTTAAATATTTGAGATTCCCAACGATACCCCGGCAGTATGTTTATTGAGGCTATAAATACATTGAGACCTTCATTGAACAGATGAGTACGTACAAACTGCGCAAGGTGTTCATCTTTGACTGAATAACTTATAAAAACATCTGGCATTTAATACAGTCCTTTCTTAAAAATCTAATATTTTTATATCGAAGTATTTTATAAAATGAATTAATAATCTACTAAAATGAAGATAAAGACAAATAAGATAGTAATCGCATTCTTCTCACCTTTTCTTTATTTCATTTCTTCCAGATATTTACTTGTGATAATAAAAAATAAAATAGCTGAACGCCAATCATTAATTTTGAGTTTCTTTTTATATAAAATTACTTAATAATGCAAAATATTCCTATGAATTTTATTTTATTATTTTAAGAGCCTTAATATATGTAGGTGAAATTGACTGATAGAATAATTAAAAACAACAGGATGTCATAATACTTTTCATATAATCTTTTGAGAAGTTCATTTAAATATATCTAATTTAAAATTCTATGATATAATTCATTCATGAATCCAATAGGTTTTTTATATGCCGTCGGTGCAGCTATTACGTGGGGACTGGTGTATACCATCGATCAAAAGATACTTACAAATATTTCTCCACTTACGCTACTCTTTATTGATTCACTTATAACGGCGATTATTATGATACCGTTTTTCTTTTTAGATAAGAAACCTATTATAAATTTAGTAAATTCTGGGAAGGTGAACCTTCTTCTTATTCTCATTTCTCTAATACTTGCAGTAGTTGCAAACTTCCTTATTTATTCGGGCATTAAAACAATAGGGGCCTCCATGGCCTCTATTTTTGAGATCAGCTATCCCTTGTTTGTAGTGCTATTTAGTTTTCTTTTCTTTCGAACCAGTGTCAATACAACCTTTTTGATTGGAGCATTGTTGATTTTTTTAGGCTCGATTATCATACTGAAGTTTTAGTTAATAATTTATTTAGGGGAGTATCTTTATCGTATATTTGAGATTAAAAGAGCCTCCGTATCAAATTCAACTTGCGTTTTATTTAATTTAAGGCACACCTATTTTGTAGACTAAAATTTATAATTACATAGGTGTGTTAAAAATGGATGAAATAAAAAAGTTAATTGATGATTATTTATCTCACTGTAAATATGAGAAAAATCTTAGCCCTCTTTCGCTCAAAGCTTATCTAATTGATCTAAAACAGTTTCAACAATACATCAGTAGGACTCCCTCAATCAAGACAATCGCTGAATTAGATAAACATCTCATTCGTGATTATTTAAAGGAAATCTTTCCACAAAACAAACCCAAAACGGTAAAAAGAAAACTTGCAACTGTGAAAGCATTTATGAACCATTTAGAATATGAGGATATTCTTTTGGTGAACCCATTCCGAAAGATTAAAATCAATATAAAAGAAGGAAAACAGCTGCCTAAAATTATAGAGCTTGATAAGATTCAAAAATTATTTGCTTATTTATATCAGAGAAAAGAATTTCTTTCTAAAAAGAAAAATTCTTTATATGAAAATACAGTAAGGGACATTGCGGTATTAGAATTACTTTTTGCAACAGGAGTGAGAGTATCTGAATTGTCAAATCTTAAAACAAATAACCTTAATCTTTCAAAGGGATTAGTTCTTATTAAAGGAAAAGGTAATAGAGAAAGGGTCATCCCTATCGTACATCGTGAAATTTTAAATGCCTTAAAATCCTATTACAAACTATTTAAAGTGGAAATTTTCAAGGGTGATTTTTTTTTCGTAAATAGATTAAATAGTCGTCTTTCAGATCAATCAATAAGATTAATGATTCGCAATCATACAAAGTCTATTAATCTACAACAACGTATTACGCCCCACATGTTCCGTCACTCCGTAGCGACATACTTATTGGAAAATGGTGCTGATATTCGTTACATCCAAAATATTTTAGGTCATAGTTCAATCAATACTACACAAATCTATACCCAAGTTAATGAGGGGCCTAAGCGAAAAGTGATCCGATTGAAACATCCGCGAGGCAGATTTAATTTGAAATAGTCTTGTTGGGATAAATATTCCCATCACGTATTATGTTCCTAGATGAATAACGGATAATTAAATATTATCAATGGAAAAAATAGATTTATTTGAAGTTTCAAAAACTTATAATTCTATGGCTGAAATCTGGGACTTGAATGATACATGGCGCTGGATAACGCATGAGATGATAATGTCATTTATATGGAAATCTATAAACGAAATTCCTAATAATAAAAATATTAAAATCCTTAATGCCGGCTCTGCTGGAAATAGTTATGGGCTTAATGAGAAAAATATTGTGCATACAGACATAGCTAAAAATAAAATACGGCATCTTCCGAATTCAATTTTATCAAATATAGAAGACATACCTCTAAAAAGTAATAGTTTTGATCTCATAATCTGCGTTGGAAGTGTTATAAATTATTGTGATCCGATTAGGGTATTCGATGAATTTAATAGATTATTAATTAGAAAGGGGCATATTATAATTGAATTCGAAAGTAGCTGCACATTTGAATTATTGGGGAAAGAAAATTTTAATAAAAAGGTTGTTCTTACAGATACATTTTATAACGGCGGAATAGAAAGGCTTTGGTACTTTTCTGAATTATATATTCAGGAGTTAGCATCAAATTTTAATTTAAAAATATATGATCGGAACAAATGTCATTTAGTTTCGCCGCTAATATATAGGTTATTAAAAAAAGAAAAATTTGCAGCCCATTTTGCAAAACTTGATGATATCTTTTTGAAAATACCTTTGGTGAATCGTTTCGCCTCGAATGTAATATACCTCTTAAAAAAAGATTAAATTGATTTTATTCTTTTTTAAGAATTTTTTCAATGATTTTTAAGAAAGTATTGGATTTCTTTTCAAATAAAATAGCAAATAAAAAGGCGACTAAAAACAAAGATGTATAAAATATTGTACTCAATGCAGACGAATCAATTCCATATTTCAGTTTTAGGAACAAATAAATTCCGGTTACCAGGATAAAACATAAGACAAATGTAAATATCCCTGTAATTATTTTTAATAATTTATTGTATCCCAAAATTGTTTTTCTATTTTTTGATTCTGCATGAAATAAATGACCATAACCGTTCATCTCAATAAATTCTTTTTTAGCAATCCCATTTTCTATTTTTGATAATAATTTGTTCAATCCTTTTAAATATTCAATCTTTTGTTCTTCATTAAGAAAAGCGTCATACCATCTTTGATTATATTTAAAATAAATTGCATTAACTATTTGCAAAAAAGTTTCTTTTTTTATTTTTTTTGATTCATCAAGTGTATAAATCATTAAAACACTTTTCATCTCACTTTCGTGATTATAAATTCCTAATCGTGGTGTATAATACGTGCATTTTGCTACACAAAATCCGGCCATTTTTAGGAGTCGTATCATATTTTTTGATTTTGCGGGCGGTTCTAATTTTTCATTATAATACCCAATTTCAGCAACTACGTAATCAAAAATAATTCCACTTTCTTGTAAAAATTCTTCTATTTCATGGACGAATTGGTAAAATGCGCCAAGTTTTCTAAATGGTTTATCAATAATCACATAATCTACAATCACAGTTTTTTCTTGTAGAAAATAGGCAAGCTCTGAAAACCCTATCAAAACGTCATTCAAATAGAGACCAAGCAGAAAAAAGGAATCTTCAAATCTTTTATTATACCTATCTACCCAATACATTATTTCCTTTGTATCGGTTCGTGCTGCAGGCTCTATGTTGTGAGAATACAATTCCAATGCTTTAACTAGATCTGTATTATTTGTATTTCTTAAGCGCCTTATTTCGTATGATGATTTCATTGATAATATTTAATTATCCGTTATTCGAAATTTTTACAATAAAATACTTTTGTTAAAATATTATTTTATATGATATTTTACAATAATCAATTTAATTGAATTTTTTCACTTCAATGAGATAAATTATGAGAAAAGGATTAGCATTACCACACATTGGAGTTTATTTGCGTCTTCAACCATCGGAAATTCATGGTGCAAGTATATTGGTTATAAGGAAAAAAAAGGGATTTACCCTTTTTATAGATGAAGATAGAGATTTTATTTGGTTTAATAAATAAGAAAATTGTATGATGATTTTTGTATAATTAAACATGATACTGCAAAAGTATTGTCCGTAAAGTTCACTGGACTAAGACCTGGCGTGCTTTAATTTTCATAATTTCGCTTTGTAAAACGACTTTTATAATGTATTTTATAAAGCACTATTTTATAACCTTCATGGAGAGTCTTATGAACAAAAAACTATGGACTGGATTCATCGCGGTATGGATCGTTTACGGGATTTTGGAATGGCTCGTAAACGCGGTTATTTTGCATTCTGCTTATATGTCTGGAGATGTTGCTAAATGGATGCGCCCGAACGGTGAAATAAAATTGTGGGTGATTTATGTAGCATATCTTTTCTTTGCCTTTTTCTTTACACTTATTTTTTCCAAAGGGTTCCAAAACAAAGGGATTATTGAAGGAGTGCGGTATGGAATTTATGTCGGATTGATGGTAAGTCTACCCGCTGCGTATGTTTCATACGCTACCATGCCCATGCCGTATACACTCGCACTGCAATGGTTTCTTTATGGTTTGATCGAAATGATACTCTGTGGAATTGTTCTGACTTTTGTGTATAAACCAAAAGAATCCAAAGCGACTGCTGCTGATTAACGGTTCTCAGACATTAAAGTTTTTATAAAGCCTATCAATTACGGATAGGCTTTTTTGTATAACGGTTTCTTAAATGTATTTTATAGGGAACAAATATTATTTGAAAATAATTGAAACTAATAATGCAAATATATTCTTCGATGATTGTTGTTACTAATAAAAAATTGATTTAAATTATATAATTCAAGAAAACATAATCAGTAGAGGAATATATGGCAAAAAAAGATACGCTCGTATTTTCTCATTGGTACCATCTTACCGAAAACATTCAGCAGTCAACGCAAGAGTTCTATTCCAGGCTCGAACAAACGATTAAAAAGCGAGACCTGCCGGATGTCCGTATATCGAGGATCGATTTCAAGGAGGGAAATATTTTTTCCGCGCAAAGGGAATATCTCCGTGTCAAACGAAAAGAACTCGTCTTTGATATTTGTGCGGCACCTTTCGGCAACGGTTTTTTTATCTCATGGTGGCTGGGAGAAAAAATGGGTGCGCTTCTAAGCCTGTTATTGCTCGTCCCCTTCCTGGGTGCACTGATAGCCAAGACTTCCCGTCCTGCAACATATTACCGGCTTGATACCACACTCATGTTCCAAGAATCGGTACATTTGGCGGTTCTTGAAATACTGGACGGGCTTACTGAGGCGAAAGGATTAAGAGCGCTGTCAGAATCTGAAAGAAAACCAATTATTAGTGATCTGTTTAAGCGGTAGGAATAACCGAGTGATAAGTTCAAGCTTGATCGAACAGCTTACTGAAAATTTTTACGACTGGGAACAGCGGGGAAGAGGCTGGAATCTTTGGAGCTATCCCATTGATCCAGAACCCCCTTTTGTACCGTTCTACTACCATGCGACGCCGATGCTCGCACCGATTGATGACGGGCGGAAACCGACATTCCTTAGCTCATTAACTGAGAAAATAAAGAATAAATTCAATGGCTCTGCGAATAATAACAATAATGTTTCATTAGATTCGACTCAAGAAGATTATGACATATCCCCTCTTCCGTTTGAGGATATCGATGAGATCAAAGAAATAAAAATAGTGCTTCCGCAAAACTATAAAGTGATTGCAGAATATGTAGAGCAATGTCTGCTCAATATAACGATGCAATCATCGATCATCAGTTTTGAAATAATCGGTCAACACGATACGATCACGATTCAGTTCGCGTGCAGGGAGTCGGGTGTTTCATATACCGAACAACAGATCAAAGCGTATTTCCCTGAATGCACCTTCACTCTTTCTGAGAATTCTTTTGATAATCTACTAAGAAATAATGAAGAAAATTCCGTCGTCGTTGATTTCGGGCTTTCGGAAGAATTCATGCGGCCTCTTCGTACCTATGATTCGTTCGACCCCGATCCCCTTACCGGCATATTCGGAGTTCTGGAACATCTGGAGAGAGAAGAAATCGGGTTGGTGCAGGTGCTATTTAAAGCGGCTGAATCTCCATGGGCTGAAAGCATGATGCGCTCGGTGATGAGTGAGGCGGGAGACTCTTTTTTTATCGATGCGCCGGAAATGGTGAGCCTAACCCGCGATAAATGTAAGTACCCTCTCTTTGCAGTGAATCTGAGAGTACTTGGGAAAGGAAATACAGAACAGCGCTCATGGGAAATAGTGAAATCACTTGCCAGTAGTTTGAACGTCTATTCCGATTCTCAGAGCAATATACTTATTCCGCTTGAGAATAATGGGTATGATCAATTCGCGCATCTTGAAGATGTCATCTTGCGGCAAACACATAGAAGCGGAATGATTCTGAGCGGCGCTGAGCTTATTTCATTAGTTCATTTTCCATCAATTTCGGTTGTATCGAAAAAACTGAGAAGCGGAAATCAAAAAAGTTATGAAGCTCCCGCTTCGGTAGTGGGGAATGAATTTATGTTGGGTGAAAATATTCACAACGGAAAAAAGATTGACGCATCGCTTACTCATGAACAGCGGCTCCGCCACATGCATGTCATAGGGGCTACGGGAACGGGAAAGTCAACGCTTCTTCTTAATCTCATAAGCCAAGACATGCAGCATGGAATTGGACTTACTGTTCTTGATCCTCACGGAGATTTAATTGAATCAATATTAGAACGCGTTCCTGAAAGTAGATTTGACGACGTCGTATTGTTCGATCCAAGCGATGAGCAATATTCCGTAGGTTTTAATATACTTGAAGCGAAATCTGAGATAGAAAAAAATGTTCTTTCATCCGACTTAGTTGAAATATTTAGAAGATTCTCAACCAGTTGGGGCGATCAAATGAGCGTGGTGTTGGGGAATGCAATTTCAGCGCTTGTCGAAAGCGACCAAACAAACTCTCTGATAGAGCTGCGGAGATTCTTAATCGAAAAAGAATTCCGGAATGAACTGCTTAAAGGTGTATCCGATTACCATATACAATATTTTTGGGAAAAGGAATTTCCACTACTGCGGGGATCCTCACTTAGTTCCATACTCACCCGTCTTGATTTCTTCCTAAGGCCGAAGCTTGTTCGGAATATAGTAACTCAAAGACAAGGAATAGATATTAAAGACATAGTCGATCACCGAAAGATATTCTTAGTGAAACTCGCTCAAGGAATCATCGGCGATGAGAATGCCTACCTCTTAGGCTCACTCCTCGTTTCCAAACTGCATCAAGTAATCATGCAGCGGCAGACGCAAAGCAGCCAGGAAAGAAAACCTTTCTATCTCTATATAGATGAGTTTCAAAACTTTATCACCCCCTCAATGAAAGCGATTCTTTCGGGAGCCCGGAAGTATCTATTCCTTGTCTTTGAGTTACTATATTCCG
>JAJYOQ010000638.1 GCA_021796135.1 Bacteroidota bacterium | reverse complement strand
ATGAAACCGCACGAGGAATGGAGAACGGTGAAAACGAAAGATGAAATGATTGCAAAGATGACGGACGTGATGGCAAGAATTCCGGGCATTGGCGGCGGATTTTCACAGCCGATTGAAATGCGCTTCAATGAATTAATTGCCGGCGTTCGTTCGGATATTGGAGTTAAAATTTTTGGAGAAGATTTAGACACTCTTGCACGAATAGGAAACGATGTTGCGGAGTTGATGAAGCAAGTTAACGGCGCAAAAGATATCAGGATGCAGCAAGTCGAGGGTCTGCCCCAATTAAGAATTGTAATTGATCGTGAAAAAATTTCGCGCCACGGTATTAATGTCTCCGATGCAAATGTACTTATAGAAACCGCGCTTGCAGGAACAAACGTCGGAAAAATATACGAAGGTGAAAAACAATTTGATCTTGTTGTTAAGATGAATAAAGAAGCAAGAAATAATGTGGATGACATTAAGAATCTTCTTGTGCCGGCTTCCAACGGAACAATGATACGGCTCGGAGATATCGCCGATTTTGTAATGATCGAAGGACCGGCGGAAATATCTCACTCCGCCGGAAGAAGAATGCTTGTTACCGAATGCAACGTTCGCGAAAGAGATATTGAAAGCTTTGTAAAAGAACTTCAAGAAAAGATAAACGCAAAAATAAAGATGCCGGCAGGCTACCAAATTAAATATGGCGGCGAATTTGAGAACCTTCAGCGTGCGAGCGATAGATTAGCGCTTGTTGTTCCCATTTCGCTTGGATTAATTTTTCTTCTTTTGTTCGCGTCGGTCAATTCGATAAAACAAGCGCTTATAATTTTTACAGGAATTCCGTTCGCAGTTGTTGGCGGCGTTATTGCGTTGTGGCTGCGAGATATGCCGTTCTCAATTTCCGCCGGCGTTGGTTTTATTGCGCTTTTTGGCGTTGCAGTTTTGAACGGAGTTGTTATGCTTACTTATTTCAACAAACTTGTTCTGGAAGGAATGAGTATTCGAGAAGCGGTAATTAAAGGTTCAGCGATACGGCTGCGGCCCGTTATTACAACTGCTTTTGTTGCATCGCTTGGTTTTATCCCGATGGCGGTTTCAACATCCGCCGGGGCAGAAGTTCAAAGACCGCTGGCAACAGTTGTAATCGGCGGATTAATAACTTCAACACTTTTAACATTATTAGTATTACCAACTGTTTACGATTGGTTCATCAAAAAGAAATCAGAGGAAGAATTATAAAACGGAGTATAAAATGAAAGAAATAAAAGCAATAATTCAGCCGTTTATGTTAACAAGAGTAGTAACAGCCCTTCATAAGATTGAAGGGCTTCCGGGAATAACTATTTCGGAAATAAAAGGATTTGGCAAAACACGCGGTGGTAAGGAAAAAGAATTAAGTGATGAAGGCATTTTTGAATTTGTGCCAAAGAATAAAATAGAAATTGTTGTTCAAGATGAACTTGCCGAAACAGTTGTAAATTCGATTCAAGAGAATGCACACACGGGAAATCCGGGTGATGGGAAAATATTTGTAACGGAAGTAAGCGATGTTGTTAAGATAAGAACGAACGAAAGAGGGGAAGGAGCGATATAGCCCCTTTCCGAAGGAATCGAGACTGTGTAAAAAGTGTAGAACGAAACTCTGTTTCGTTTAAAACACTGCAAATTTCTTCAAAATTCACATTAGCGATTCGGAGAATCGCACTACAATTTTAGTTTTTACACAGTCCCAATCCCTTTGGGAAAATCCCCCAAAGGGGAACTTTAGAACGGAAAATGTTGAGCCCCGATGAAATCGGGACGAAATCCGGCTTTGTGGGAGAAAATAGAAGATAATAAAACTAAGACTAAGATATAAGTAATCGGGAAGAAATTATGGATTGGAATATTGAACTAGTGATGACTCTGAGGGCTATAATCTCGGCAGTTCTCGGAGCGGTGATTGGTTACGAGAGGGAAGGACACGGCGGAGATGCAGGCATACGAACCTATGCAGCTGTTTCACTTGGCGCTTGTATTTTTGGACTTGTTTCGTCTCATATTCCCGGGACGGATCCGGCACGCATCGCAGCCGGAGTTGTTACCGGCGTCGGATTCCTTGGCGCAGGCGTTATCTTAAGAGAACAAGGAAGAATAGCCGGGCTTACAACTGCTGCAACCGTTTGGGCAACTGCTTCCGTTGGATTGGCAATTTCTTTCGGTATGTATATTTTAGGAACATTAACAGCAATAATCATTTGTTTCTTGTTGTCTATACACCATCTGCCTATGTGGAAAAGAATGAAAGGTAAAAGTGCAAAAGAGGAAACAAATTAAAATGCAGCTCGATCATAATCATTCACACGGCAGCCAACACCGCAATTATAATAAAGCATTCGGCTTCGGAATAACTTTAAACATAATCTACATTGTGGTTGAAGTAATTTTTGGATTAATAATTAATTCAATGGCACTGATTGCCGATGCCGGGCATAATTTTAGTGATGTCTTAGGATTATTGCTCGCCTGGGGTGCTATATATTTATCTAAATTTTCAACTACAAGTAAAAGAACCTACGGCTTTAGAAAATCAACAATACTTGCAGCGCTTTTTAATGCAATAATTCTTTTAATTGCAGTCGGCGCTATAACGATTGAATCAATAAGGAAAATGATTATTGCTGTTAATGTT
>JAJYOQ010000637.1 GCA_021796135.1 Bacteroidota bacterium | reverse complement strand
TTAATGTTTGCAGATTTTTGATAGTAGCATGTATAATTTCCGGTTTAATTGTTTTTTTACATTCATATAAAACTACCCGCGAAGAGTCAGAAAAGAAAAAATTGCGTTGGGTACTGCTGGGGTTAATAATAGGACCGCTTGGTTTCGCTTTACTTTGGGTAATACCTCAAGCATTTACTTCGTACGGTCTGATACCCGAAGAATTTGTTTTAGTAATGATGTTGACCGTTCCTGTAACCTTTTCTATTGCAATCCTCAGATACCATTTGCTCGATATAGACCTAATAATTAAGAGAAGCGTAATTTATTTTGCTGTTATAGGGGGACTCCTTCTCGTCTATATTGCTTTAATACTCATCGTAACAAATCTTGTCCAAAATATAAACGATTATACTATCAGTTCTGTATCCGCAATTATAATCGCATTGTTATTTCAGCCGGCGAAGAATAAAGTTCAAAAGATTGTTGATAGGAAATTTTTCAGAGTTCAATACGACTTCAGGGAAGCCTTAAAAAAATTCTTTAATGAGGTAAAAGACTGTAATACAAAAAAAATATTGACAACAAAAATAGTCGAACAAGTTAATGATCTTTTACCTGTAACAAAGATCGGATTTTTTGATTTCGATCCCATAAGAAGCAGAATTACTTTAATAGCCCACAAGAATTTTGACTTGCTCGAGGGACGCAGCGTTTACTTAAATCAAACGGAATTAAAATCTGAATTGAATTTGCCTGTTGCATTACCTGATAAAGTTGAAGCTTCAGTGGCATTAGAAATAGCCGATAACCGTGTTTTCCGCAGATGGGGGATTGCCTTAGTACTTCCCATTAAATCTACAAATGCCGGTCTTTTAGGGTTTTTAGTTCTGGGGGAAATAAAATCGGGACAAAAATTCTCAATGGTAGATGTTGATTTACTATTAGAAGTAAGCCTTCAAGCAGGCTTTGCTCTGGAGAGAATAATCATCCAAGAAGAGTTAATTCAAGAGCAGCTTATAAAAGAAAAACTCGAAGAATTGAACCGGCTGAAATCATTCTTTATTTCTTCTGTTTCACATGAACTAAAAACCCCGCTCACATCGATAAAAATGTTTTCGGAACTACTTCAGTTGAAAAAGAATTATACTGCCGAAGAGTCTGAAGAATATCTTGAAATAATTATCGGAGAGTGTGATAGACTGGGAAGATTGATTGAAGACGTTCTTGACCTTTCAAAAATTGAACGCGACGTCAAAAAATATCATTTTTCAGAAATCGACATTAAGGCTTTGCTAAGCCAAGCGCTTAAGTTAATGTCTTATCAATTAAAAATGGAAAAGTGTACAATTGAAAAAAACATTTGCCAGGAAGAATTTTCCATTACAGGTGATAAGGATGCTGTAATGAGTGCCATAATAAATATTCTATCCAACGGTTTGAAATTTTCTATTGAACCTAAAAGGATTATAATCTCGCTCTACAAGGAAAACGGTTATATAGCTTTAAAATTTGAAAACAATGGTCCCGCAATTTCTGAAGACGAAATCTGTTTTATAACTGAGCCATATTTTCGCTCCGAGGAGACAAAACGTAAAAATATTCCGGGCAGCGGGATCGGGCTGGCACTTGTACAGCAAATAATGAATGCTCATCGCGGCAAACTTGAAATTCAGAACAATCCATCAGGAGGATGTTCATTCAAATTAAATTTTTTATTGGAGGAAAAGGATGAAACAAATCTTAATAATTGAAGATGACCCGGCTATTCTCAAAGGGTTAACGGCAAGTTTGGAAGCTGAAAATTATAAAATTAAATCACAGTCGGATGGAGAGAAAGGATATCAGTTAGCAAAAACTGAGAATGTTGATTTGATTATTCTCGACATTATGCTGCCTTCAAAAAACGGTTTAGATATTTGCCGCGATCTTAGAAAAGGTGGTATAAATACGCCAATTCTTATGCTAACAAGCAAGAAAGAAGAGATCGATAAAGTTTTGGGATTTGAAATCGGCGCTGATGATTATGTAACTAAACCTTTCAGCATACGCGAGCTGCATGCAAGGATTAAAGCTATACTAAGGCGAAAGAGTGACTTGACTAATGATATTATGGAATATTCATTCGGAAATATTCACCTCGATTTTAAAAAACACGAAGCTGAAAAAAACGGCTCACCGGTTAAACTATCCGAAATGGAACTGAAAATTTTGAAATTTTTCATTCAGAATGAGGGCAATGTCATTTCGCGCGATCAATTCCTAGATAATGTTTGGGGTTACAATTCCTTTCCGACCACCAGAACGGTAGACAACTATATCCTTTCTCTCAGGAAAAAAATCGAGGATGATTTTTCACTACCTGAGCACTTACTTACGGTGCATAAAGGAGGGTATAAATTCGTTAAGTAATTCATGAAAAATTTACTTCTCTTTTACCATACTTTGACAAAAACTACCTGAATATTTTGAAGATTAAGTCCGCAAGTAAAAATATTTTTTTAATAAAATAAAAGGACTTAAAATGAAAAATTTATTGTTCCTATTCGTCATTTCGTTCTTCTTAATTTCGAGCAGTTTTGCTCAATTCAAGAAGGGTGATTTTGAATTTTCCTTTAGCGGCGCTTTTAGTTCAATGACTGTAGAAAACACCTCGTCAGGTAGTTTTTGTCAAAGTATGGTAA
>JAJYOQ010000094.1 GCA_021796135.1 Bacteroidota bacterium | reverse complement strand
CTTATTTTTCTTTCTTCTTCGTTATTAAATATTTCACTTAATGTGAAGAAGAAATTTATTATTGTTTTATGATTTAGGTGGTCAATTTTCGCCGGAAATACTGGTCAATTTTGAACGGAAAAAACATCTAATAAACTGTCATCCAAATTGAAATACTGATAATATAATGGAAGGTTAAACATTTTACGAAGATGTTTTAAGTATTTCTCAGCATCAATCGTAATTTTATTGTGTGATATTATAACTAGTTTCTTTGCGTTGACTGAATTCGGGTAATACGAATATTCTAGTAATTGAGGTATTGCATCTCTTAAACATTTCAATAAAGAATTACTTGTCTTAATTTCATAAAAAGTAAATCTTTTCCCGAATTTAACTACTAAGTCTATCTTCGAATCTCCATTTATGGGCACTTCCGTGCCTACATTCTGCTTGGTGTGGATTGAACATAATTGCTTATATATTTTAGCTTGAATTCGATTATGAAATAAATCGATAGTTTTCTTGTGTGCTTCGTAGTTTGCTAGTGCTTTTTCCCTTTTGAGAGTATGCCCACTCTTAAATGAAAATTTACTATAATAAGATAATTTGGGAGTTGAAACGAAATTCTTAAGATTGTAGTAATCGGAAGTGACTGCAGAATCTTTTGCACTAAATTGTAATGGTGTGTCTAATAGATTTATATCCTTGGGTTTGAATTTAATTGTAGCGAAATACTCTGGGTATACTTTTTGAAAGTTCTTGTAATCAGCATCTACTGATTTCAACTGCTCAATCATTTCATAATACCAGCCCTTCTTTTTGTAAATATTCAATACTTTGATAGATTCTTCAGAACTTATAATATGTACATTTTTTATTTCGCCAATCCACCATCTTCGTTTCGTATTATTATCAATTGAGTACAAAGAGATATCAAATATCTCCCCAACATACTTATCTCTATGGGCTCCAATAGCTTGTAGAAAAGCATAATGAAAACCATCGATAATTTTTTCTAAATCTAAAAGCCATTCTTCGTGACCGTACCCCACTTTCATTTCATAAGCATCAGGGTTTTTACTTTTCCCGTAATTACCCGATGGCTTTTGCCAATTATTAGAATTCCAACATATTCGTGCTAATTTTTTATCATTCATTTTTCCACTCACTTTAATTTGTAAGTATAATTTATAACTGGCAAGCTGCCGCACAGGACAGCAATGCAGAACTGAAAAACTACTTCCAATGATTTTAACAAATTTATTTTATAGAACTACCTTGCAATTCTTACCATTATAACAAACCCAATAAATAGAAAAATAAATTTGTAAATAATTTTCCATATTTACTATTTACAATATTGTTTAATATTATCGGACGCTCTACTTTCTCCTAGGTCACTAGCTTTGCTCCAATCTAAACAGGCTCCATCTTTATCGCCAAGTGCAAATTTAACAACACCACGATTATAATAAGCAAAAGCATAATTAGGATTAATCTCTATTGCCTTAGTAAAATCTTTTATTGCTTCATTATAATTATCTAAAGTAGCGTTAGCAATTCCACGATTAATATAAGCATCAGCATAATTAGAGTTAATTGCAATTGCCTTAGTAAAATCTTTTATTGCTAATTTAAAATTATTTAAATTAGCATTAGCAATTCCACGATTATAATAAGCTTTAAAATAATTTGGGCTAATTTCGATAGCTTTGTTAAAATCTTTTATTGCTATTTTATTATTATTTAAACTCGCATTAGCAATCCCACGATTATTATACGCATCCGCATCATAGGGATCTATCTCTATTGCTTTGTTTAAATCTAGTATAGCTCCCTTATAATCATCTATCTTTTTTTTAGCAACACCACGATTATAATATGCATCAGCAAGGTTTGGGTCAATCTCTATAGCTTTATTAAAGTCAGGAATAGCTCCTCTATAATTTTCTAAATGAGATTTAGCAACACCACGATTGACATATGCCCCAGCATCAGTAGGATATTTTATTAAATAGTTTGTAAAATAATTTATAGCTTTTTGGTAATTCCCATTTTTATCAGCATCATACGCTTTATAAAATAATTCAAAATCTTTATATGATTCGTCTTTAGAATATGAACCTATTTTTACAGCTAAAACATCATTGATGGGAATGGCAAAGTTTATGTTTTGCCCTTCATTTAATGTAAGCGTGCTTATTCCTATTAACTCCCCCTTTTCATTCACAACAGCTCCACCACTACTTCCGGGAGAAATACTTGCAGTTATCTGAATGAAATTTCTTCCTGTTGTTTCATCATTTCTTAAACCGCTAACAATTCCTTCTGAGATTGTATTTTCTAAACCCAAAGGATTTCCAATTGCATAAATTCTTTCCCCAATATTCACTTTTTGCATATTACCAATCTTTACAAGAGGAAAATATTTAGCATCAATTTTCAGAATTAAAATATCTTTTTCAACGTCTATTCCTATAATGTCAACATATTGAATTACTTCATTATTGTGTATTATTTCAAGTCTTTCGCATCCTTCAAGCACATGGTAGTTTGTTACAACGTATCCTTTATTATTTATAACCACACCACTCCCTTGCTTTACTAATTCATTATTTGCGTTATACGCGTGAATAACTACCACCGCACCGGAAACCTTTTTATAAATCTGCTCAGCAGTTAAAGATTGGCTAAATAAATTAAGGGGGATTAACAAGAAAAGAATAAATAGTTGAAGAATAATTTTTTTTAACATTTATTAAGTCCCTTTATAAATGGAAGACGCGGTCATACTACCCACCTAAATTTTTACTTACATAATAAATTAGATATTTTATCTTACAAATCAAAAAACCAATTCCAAGATTTTAAGAACTTATTTAGAAAATAAATAATTTATTGGTATAAGAAAAGAGAAGAGGAGGTTCGCTTTCTTTTCATAGCTTATAATCCCACATACAATAATCCGAATTTACCAAATGCTTACTGGTGATAATTCAATAACTTTTTCTTTATTGTTTAAATTTAATATTATCTTAAAATTGAAATCTTTGATATTGTAATATTTGTTTTCATTAAAAGAATTTTGGAAATTAGCTCCTAATGGGAAATAAATATAACCGTTAATTGAGTTATGAGGAAATAATGTATTTTTTCTTAAAACTCCAGAATTGAAACTATTTTCAAATAAATTATACCAATATGCTGTATTATTAACATTATTATTGTTAATTGTTGTTCCTACTGTTGACATTGCTTTTAATGCTCCGCCAATAGAAGTTAATATCATCGAAGCATTTTTTTCGGCATCAATATTATCTAAAATTTCTGTTGGGGACTGAGGTACAAAAGTAAGAGTATCAAATCCATTAGTACCAATTATTTCTGCAATATTATAAGGTTCTAATAGGTAAGATATATCAGAATTATTCTGCACTAGTAACCATACACGTAAATAAGTGTTACCTAATAATGATGCTTCTTCTGTTGTAAATAATAGATATTCATTATTGTCGCTATAAGATGTAATTGGAATTCCATTCGAATAGAATGTATAAGTATCTGGTGAGGGTTTTCCTTCATATATTAAATAATGCTCTGGTCCACAACCTATAAATAATAACGATAACAACAATAATGATGCTGGTTTCATAAATCTCCCATAATTTTAATGGTAACTTAATTATTTAATTTCAAATTGTTGATGATAAAAACAAAGTTTGCCCCAACTTTATTTTTTGAATAATTTTTTCTAATTGAACTGCTAAGGAAAGATTAACTAAAGCACTTTGTGTTAAATTCATCGCATGAAGTTTTTTATTTGCCAGAACTTTTCCCAAAATTCTCCCACCTCACCTAGTTTAATATAAATAAATTACTTTTTTTCCAATTCTTTATCAAGCAAAATCTTCTAAAGTGAAAAGAAATTTCTTTAGCAATTATATAACTAAAATTTTATTTGTGACACTATTTTAGCTTTGTGAAATAGAGAAGCTCACTACTATATTATTTGAAGTATCAAATTGTTATCTAATAGGATTTATGAAATTATAATTTTATTTATTGTGCGATAAATACAAAGAAAAGTTAGTTTTATTCCGGAATGAAAGAACTATTAAATAAAAAAGCTGCAGCCTAAACTGCAGCTTCTGTTTTAGGTTAATCGAAAGTATTAAGGATATATTCTTAAGTCCAAGGAATGCTCATAATTAAGACTCCCTAAATATATATTCCCGGCTTCATCGTAAGGAAGTATTTCTAGCTCATTGTTTTCGCCGGCTGTGTATCTTACTACTTTTACATTTCCTTCGGTGAATGGGTCTAGTGCTTGTTCGATTATGCTGGTTGTTTTCTTCAAGTCAAATGAGGGCAGCAGAATTATTCCGGTTGTGTCTCTTATCGTCCAGTTTAATGTCTCGCCTATGTTTTCATTGAAGACGGTTATTTTTAGAAATGGATTAAGGTTTGTATCGTGTCCGATTCCTACTAATCCTTTCCAGTACCAGTGAAAGTTTTTTACTTTGCTGTTGGGGTTGGACAGAACAATTCTTTTCCGGAATCCGTTTTTATTGGATATTACGGGACTTCCCTTCCAGCTTGTTACTGCTGCTGTGTTATTATCGGTGAAAGTACCGTTGGGATTTGTTGAAGTAATTGTTACTCCTTCGTGGAATTCCCAATTAACTCCGTTCTTTAATATTATTTGTTTTGCTGCTAAATCATAATTGCCCGGATAAACAACTACCAAATCGCCTGGAAGTGTGTTTTCATTTATTGCTGTTAAATCATTTAATGGTCTTATTGTTACTACATTGTTATATGATCTTAGGATTTCTATTGGTGACTTTTCTTCTAATTGTACGCATGTTATTATTTGTCGCATGATTTATCCTCTTTATTATTTGTTTGACATTATGGGTATTTTATAATTTGTTAATTACTGATATATTGCCCCTTTAGGGCAAGGAACATCATAAATGATGTTCCTACGAAATGGATTCCCGCTTTCGCGGGAATGACTTTCTTATCTTAAAAGAACTTGAATTAAAGAATCTGTGCCGTCGTCTAGGGCAATGCCTCTGAGTAATGGTGAATAGGTTTCGGGTGAATTGGTTAATGGGATGGCATAACCGTTAGCATCTGATGTTACGGGTGATAATGCGGTTACCGGTGTTGCTCCTGTTTTAACTAATACTATGCCGTTAACGGCTACAGGTGTCATATCACCGGCAACTGCTGAATCGTTTGATACGCCGATTGGTAATTTTGTCCCGTCGGAAATATTTCCGGTTAGGCTTACGAAGACATTCTTTGGAATATCTTCTGCTGCTTTGATTGAAGTTATTAATATTGGTTGTTCGGTTTTCATTGAAATAGATCCTTTTAATTTTGAATTTTGAATGTTGAATTTTGAATTATATAGCTTCAGTTACTTTTTTTGGTTTGGTCTTTTTTGTTGATTGAATAATAGTATCGGTAGATGGAGTAGTTAAGATTTCTCCCTCCGGTCGAAATGACAATTCGGGATTTGAAGAGGTCTCTGACAATTCGGGGCTTGAAGAGGTCTCTGACAAATCCGGGTTTGAAGAAGTCTCTGCCGGGTCTGCTGCAACGGGCGTATCTGCAATTGCTATCTTTTCCGATGATATTGTTTGCTCCTCCGGTAATGGTTCGAAAAAGTCTTTTAGAGATTCATCTATGAAATTAACGACTGAACCTTCTTTGTATATTTTTCCTGCTATACATAAATCGGATTTTACTATTTTATATTTCTTACTCATGATTATTTTTCCTCCTGTTAATTAGTGCCGTTAATTAAATAACCGGCTTCGTTGCCTACTATCTTTGGTAGGAATATGTCTGTTGTTCTTACTACTTCTACCTTATTGCCGGTCTCTTCGTACAAGTCTACTACAGGATATTGATTCTTCCGGAGTGTGTAGGCGAAAGATGGCTCATAGAAACTTCTTTGTGTGTTCGGGGCTGCTGTTGGTACGTATGCTAAAATTACGTTGTCATTCCAAACGTCGGAGAAGGATTCTGTAGTTTCATTGAAGTAAACTGATTCACCTATGTAAAGCTGATCTAGATCGAATATGTTCTTCAGAAGTTCAGGAGTTATTACTGCATGCTGAGTGTATTTTATTCTCTCTAGAACTAATGGATGATTTTTTAGAGCTGAATAAGTTGATGCACCCATTATGCATACGTTAGGACGCTTTGCAATCTTTGATCTTATTGATTCCTTTGCATTCTCAAAGACTAAGAATGGGTTTGATGTTGGGACTGTAAACTTCGAAGCTGCATCAAGGATTACTTTGTTGCCGGTTGGATAGGAACTAAGGTCTTGTGAGGCTTCGGAGATTTTCTTCTCTAATCTAAGTAATACTCCTTCTGTAGTAACGTGAGTTGCATGTAGTTTTAGATTACGAATATCTTCAGCTATTTCACGGTAATCCATTGGATACTCTAAATCGTGTTCCTCTAAAGCAAAGTCTATAGAAGTTAGTCCTTCCGGATTTATTCTATTTGATTTTGATCTTATGGCTCTTTCGGTGTTGTAAACCTTGAATGCTTCGTTGCCGAAAAAAGGAATTTTTCCACCTTCTTTCTCGACGTAAACAACAGGAAACAACTTTGTTCCGATTAAACCGGGCTGTGAATAACCTCTTGCAAGGTTTGATAATACTGGATCTACTATTCTTTTATTTTGAAGCGACATGGCTGCTTACTCCTTATTTATTTTGATTGAAGATTATGTTGGCTGCTTCTTTATACGGAAGTTTTTCTTTTTCCATTAAAGAAATTATTTCGTTGTTGATTAATACTGCTTCCTGATCAAGAGTGAATCCGGAGAAATCGTTTGCTGAATTATTTTTATTTTCATTCTTTTTCTCCGGTGGTGTTGCGATATGCTCAGTTAGAATTAATTCAGGAATTGATTCTAAGAACTCCGTTAGGAATTTCTCAAGATCGAAAGGATTTTCTTCATCCGAGAAATTAACAGTTATCAGAGACAATAATTTCTCTTTCATCGGAACAGTCAGCTTCCCTGCTTTAAAAGCTTTCTCTACATTTTCAGAATAATTATTTCCGGCGAAAATTGGATTAACTTTTGTAACTGGAGCGGTTGCTGTTTGCGCCTGGATAAATGAATCATACTTCTCTTGCAGTAAGGAAAGATTTGTCGTAGCCTGAATTAAAATATCTTTCATTGAACTTACTGAAGTGAATATATCAGATAAATATTTTGGCTCTTCATTTAAAGGTTTTTGCTCTCCCGGACTAGTGATTGGATTTGTTACATAAACATTTGAATCCGGCACCCAGAGATAACTGAACTCTAAAGCTTCCGGATCATCAATAAACTGCAAATCGGCTAACCCTTTTACTGCCGGAAGTGCCGCTCCTAAAAACCCTACATGCCTTAATGTTAAATCCGGATTTAATGACACTGACCGTTTTTTAAATAATCCAGACTTTACTGCTTCCAGAAATTCAGGAATAACTTGTTTCGCTTTAGCGATTAGTTTATCTCCGTTAACTGAAAGAGACTCAATCCATCCGTAAGCCGGAGCATTATCCGCCGGATGTCCGATCACAAGCGGAGCTTCTGAGTTTACAGGATTGTAAGAAGATGCGATTTTATTCAAATCTTCCTCAGTAAACTCGATTTCTTTGCCGTTTGAGGCTATGAACTTACCAGTTTTTAATATTTCGAATTCCATGATGTTCACCTTTTTATAATAATTATTAAATTTGCATTGAAAAGATATGCAATCATGTTATTTTATGCAAATATAAAAATATATAATTGCAAAATAGTATGGATATTTCGTATTTTTGTATAGTAAATAATAAAGGAAAAAGTAAAAAGGCAAAAGGAAAAAGACAGAAGGAACAAGACAAAAGAGAAAAGACAAACATTTAATAAAGAAAGGGTAATGAGATGAAAGAAATATCGGAGAAAAGAAAAAAATTTTGTTTAGAATATTTGAAGGACTTTAATGTTCGCAAGGCTTCACTCAGGGCAGGTTATAGTGAAACTATGGCAAGGAATAAGGCTTATCAATTATTAAAAGATTCATCGGTTCGTGACTATTTAAAATCACTGAAAATTGAACATGTCGAAAAGGCGCAATTAACTGTCGAGGCTGTTCTTAAAGAGATTCAATCAATTGCATTTGCTCTTGCTGATGGGGAGTTGATTAAGACAGCAGATAAACTTAAAGCGCTTGAACTGATGGGAAGAAACCTCGGAATCTTTAACGATAAAGATCTTGAACCTAAGAATGTTAGGATAAATGTTATGATAACTATTGTTGATAAAGTGGAGGGATAAGGAAGGAAGAAGGAAGAAGTAAAAAGTTAAAAGGAAAAAGTAAAAAGAAAGGATAGATAGTTTTATGAAAGAGATTAATGAAAGACAAAAAAAATTTTGTTATGAATACTTAAAGTGCAATAATGTCGCTCATGCTGCCTCTCAAGCAGGTTATTCTAATACTTCGCACACACAAGCATATAAATTATTGAAGATTCCCTATGTGAGCGAATTCCTTGAGTCATTAAAGTCTAAAGATGTCGAATCAGCAAAGGCAAAAGTAGAAGATATAATCTCCGAATGTAAAACAATCGCATTCAGCACGGTTGACGGAGATATCATTAAAACTGCCGACAAACTTAAAGCTCTGGAAATGCTTGGAAAATATCTCGGGCTCTTCAGCGAACGAAGCAGAGAACCTCTCCCGGAACCAATCGTTCACGTCTATTTTGAAGATAAAACCGAAGGAAAGTAAAAAGGAAAAAGGAAAAAGTAAAAAGACAAAAGTAATAATAACTTTTTCCACGCATGATGTCATTCCCGCGAAAGCGGGAATCCATTTTCGTAGGGACATCATTTATGATGTTCCATGCCCCGGAGGGGCAACATATTGGTAATAAATTATAGCATAATAAAGGCAATACTATATGAACATAAAACCACATAACAAAAAACATCTTCTATCCGAATTCGCAACCGCCGGAAAGGTTAGCTCCCTCTACGAGTTTTACACTTCCCTCCCCGATCCGGATGATGTTCTTAAAGAGAATAATTACGATTACGCAATCCTCCGTAACCTTCTGCTTGACCCGCATCTATCTGCCGTCGTCCAGCAGCGTAAAGGTCTTGTCACCCAGCTTGGTTGGGAAATTAATTATGACGGGCGAAAGGATATCTCCAAAAAAGTTATCAGATGGATTGAAAGACTCAATATGCAGAATATCATAAACAATATTCTCGATGCTGTCCTATACGGATTTAATGTTATGGAAATTATCTGGGAAATTAAAAACGGAGAAATATTTCCTGCAAAGCTTGAACAAAAACCTCAGGAATGGTTCATCTTCGATAAGGATAATACTCTTCACTTAAGAAAGAAAGATACGTTCGGATATTCTTATGTAGTCGGTGAAAATATTCCTCCTTTTAAAATGCTGATCACCCAGCATAATCCATGTTACGTCAATCCGTATGGTGAGAAATTAATTTCACGCTGCTTCTGGTCTGTAACTCTAAAACGAATCGGACTTGATTACTGGAACACTATGATGCAGCGATATGGTATGCCTTTTATGATCGGTCGCTATTCACCGAATGCAACTCCCCAGCAAAAAGATGCACTTCTCGAGAGTCTCTATGGTCTGGTTAATGATAATATTGCAGTGTTCCAGGAAGGAATTACAATCGAACTAAAAGAATCTCCCGGATATGATTTCGGACAGCTATATAGATTCCTGGAGGAGTTTTATAACGGTGAAATTTCCAAAGCAATTTTAACTGTCACCTTAACCACCGAACTAGGCAACGTCGGCTCCTATGCTGCCGCATCCGAGCATAAAGATTTATTAACCAACATCGGCTTAACCGATAAAAAGTTGGTTGAAAATACTATAAATGAATTAATAAAATATTATTGCCAGCTAAATTTCTCCGTAGATGATTACCCAAAAATAAAGTTTCAAAAGAAAGAATCAATCATCGACGCCAATATTGACCGTGATAAAATTCTATCTGAGATGGGACTAGTATTCACCAAAGAATACTTCGTTAAGAAATACAACCTGGCAATGGAAGACTTTGAATTCGGGGAAAACCCCGAAAAAGGAAAAAGTAAAAAGGAAAAAGTAAAAAGACAGGGCACGGAGTTAATATTATGAGCAACGAAAACAATAACAATGACAATATTGATCTTAATCTTCCAATACAATTCCACCATAATCAACGGAAGATATTCTTTGACAGCAGCAGCCGTTACAAGATCATTGCTAAAGGGCGCCGGTTCGGACTCACCCGCGGGTTCGCCAACTACGCCATTCTTAATGCCATCAAAAACGTAACCCCGATTCTATGGGTTGATACCATTTACGGCAATATCGAACGCTATTATGAGCGCTACTTCCTCCCTGCTTTGAAGAATCTTCCTAAGGGAAATTATAATTATTCAAAGCGCAATAATCAGCTTTATATTTTGGGCAGCATCATTGATTTCAGAAGCGCCGACAGACCGGAGAACTTTGAAGGATTCGGCTACAGATTGGTTTTTATAAATGAAGCCGGAATTGTTCTAAAAAACCGCCGTCTATGGACTGAATCAATTCTCCCCATGACAATAGAATATAAAGCATTCGTATTTATCGGCGGCACCCCAAAAGGAAAATATACAAAGAAAAATGAACGGCATTTGTTTTACGATCTTTTCTTAAGAGGAAGTCAGAACAAAGAAATAAGAGAAAAGAGAGAAGAGATAAGCGAGTCCAGCAAAGGAATTGTTTTGTGGAATGCGCCGAAGAATGCTGAATCCGGAGATACAAAACCAAATCGTGAATGGGAGAGTTTTAATTTTTCTTCTTATGACAATAACATGCTTGACCCTGAAGAAATTAAAGAAGTAGAAAATGAAATTCCTGTATACCTTAGGGATCAGGAAATTTACGGAAAGTTTGTTGAGCAGAATCAGGTAGGAATTATCAAACGTGAATGGTGGAAGTTTTACGATGACAGCCAGCTTAGCTTTGAAAAGGCAAACAATCCATATCGAATAATTCAGTCATGGGATACAGCATTTAAAGCAAATGAAGAAAACGACTATTCAGTCTGCACAACCTGGTTAATTAATAAAAACGGATTTTACCTTATCGACATGTACCGGGGACATTTAGAATTTCCCGAGCTAAAAAGAATGGCAGAAGAACTTTACATCAAGTTTAAGATAGACGAAGTTTTAATTGAGGATAAAGCAAGCGGGCAAAGTCTAATCCAGGAGCTTCAGCGTGAAACGAGAATGGCAGTTAAAAAAGTAAAAGTTGACAGAGACAAAACTGCAAGACTTAATTCCATCACTCCTCTGTTGGAATCAGGAAGAATAAAGCTGCCGGAGAAATATGAATTTAATGATACCATAATAAATGAATTCGAAGAATTCCCCAACGCAGAATTTGACGATATAGTCGATTCAGTAACACAGGCAATAAACGAAAACAAAGAAAACGGAACAATAGACTACAAAATTTACACAGCAAACATATCAGATATAATAAGAGGTAAAC